>JBAWVI010000066.1:0-5313 GCA_037147375.1 archaeon
TAATAACTATTAGGTATGAAATAATATATAAATGTTATTATTTAACTTATTTTCTATCTTTTTATGAGTATAAGTTCATCCTCCAATTGCATTTGTATTTTGTATCCATTTTTGAGGAGATAATACAAATGAATTAATTCCTGCTTGATTTCTAAACCCCTCGAATTCGATGGGATTAAAATCAGGATTATTTATTTTTGCCCAAAGTCCAATAAATTCTATCGTACTTCTAGTTCTTAACCAATTTTTGATTATATCTTTAGGTTCATCTTTGTTTTTGTATCTTGCAATATCTGTTATTAGAGGTCGAATTTGCCTCATTTACGATTAATATTATTTATTTTTTGATGTACTTGCAAGTTTTTTTTCGTTTTTCTTTATTCTTGTACTTACTTTTTTTATATCTTCTTCAGGAGGTAAGTTTTCTGGGGTAATATTATTCTTGCCTAAAACAGTTCTCATTTCTTTATTATTTTTTACATGTTCATCTGTTATCTTTACTTCCCCTTGTAAATCATTTTGTTTTACGTTATAATTTGTAATTTCAGTTGCAAAATTCTTTGCTGCAATTGTTACTGTTGGAAGAAAATCAGAAAGCGATCTATTTTGTGGTATTTGTAATTTTGTTTTCATATCTTTTGTTGTGAATCCACCAAATAAGGCCTCATCTCCCTTGCTTCTTATTCTTGCAAATCCTTTATCATCAACTCCACGTTCATAAATTAGTTTTGATAGTTCTGTTTCAGATGCAATTAATTTATTTCTTGCATTAAATCTTTCTTGCAAAGCAATTCTTTGTTCAATTAGTTCTTGCTTTCTTGTTTGAATTGCAAAATAGCTTTGAGCGAAAGCTATTTGTTCTTTTCTTGAATCTCCGTTCTGAGCAATTAAGTAACAAGCATATCTTGTAAGTACTATATCATCTATCTCTTTAGTTGCACCTTTAGGCATATTTATCGTTTTGCTGACGTCGGCAAAATGATCAGCAATAACATAACCTGAATTTTTACAAGACATCTTTGCTTTATCAATTACATTTACAAAATTATCCTTTTTTCATAATAACTCCTTCCTACTAATATGGTATCCTTACTACTATTTAAACCTTCTGGTTAAGGCGGTATTATACTACTATAATATATAAAATAGCAGATACCTTTAAATATGTTTCGGTAGAAGTATTATGTTATTATGAAAATAAATAATATAACTAAAATTATATTAGACGTTTCAACAAGTCCTAATTCTACAATTGATCAAATTTGTATGAGAACAGAAATTTCTAAACCAGTAATTAAAAAGATTGTTGAAGATCTAGTAAATGACAGTATCTTAATAGAAAAAAATAATTATTATTCATTATCAACTGTCCTAATTAATAATACACTTATAGAACAAACAGATATTTATTTTAATCTAAACATTCCTAAGGATATTAAAGAAAAGATATACACATTATTTAATTTAATTGAAAAGAGTTGGATACAAATAACTGGCAAAAAACCATCCAAAGTTCAAATGCAAAAAACATTTGTAGAAATAAATAAAGCCTTTAATCTAAATCTACCTACTGGGTGGTATAAATATGGAGAAATAACACCAATCTCTTACGAATATTATACAAATTATAATTATTATAATTTTAATTTAATAACTGATATTAAAGATGCAATTAAAATAATTACAAATAATACATTTTTAACTCCAAAACAAATAAAAGAAAAACAATATAATTCTGGAGAAACAAATTTTCACAAATTATATACACTAAAAGAAGACTTTTTAAAAAATATTTGTGAAAATAAAATTTCAGATATTCAAAATAGATTTGATGAATTTACGAAATTAAGTTTATATGTTGAAAGTGATATTATTAACCAGTTTCATAGATTTTTAATATATTATAATAGATTAGAAGAATATTCAAAAGATTATAATATAAAAAATTTATTTAGTAAAATATTTAATAAATTTTGGGATATTGTTTCTATCTATAATTATAGAACATCTTTAGATGGATACTATAAATCTAATAATTTAGATCTAACTGATCTTAACGTAAAATTATTATTACAAATAAATATTAACAAACAAGAACTTAATGAGTTATTAGATGAATTCTATGAAAATTTTAAGGTTAGCGATTTTTACAATGATCCAGATACTAAAAGGCTTATTGATAAAGTATTAGCAAGTAAATAAAACCCATATCAACTTATTATTCTTCCCTTATCTTCTCTGCTATCATCTTTGCTAGCTTCTTGTGTGCGCTCTTGTCTAGATGAACGCCTTCACTCTTATCTACCTTTACTTTGCTTGTAGGATCTAGATAAAGGATATTCTCTTCTTCTGAGATAATCTTGTAGATGTTTACTAATGCTTTTCCTTTTTCTTCTCCTCCCTTGAATAGGGTGGAAGCGAATTCTGCTTTCTCGTTTACTATTGGAGGAACTATTAAAAGAATCTTTGGTGATTTAGTGTTATCAAGAACTCTGTGTTGTTTTATTACTTTTATTAAGCTTCTTATTCCTTCTCCTATTTCTTCTGGGGTTTTGTTTATTAATGGCTTTGTGTCTGTTGTCCCAAGCATTAATATTACATAATCTAATGGAAGATGGGTTTCAAGGATGATTGGAAGAATTGTTAATCCATTTCTTTCTGGAAACTCTGGTCTTGGATCATCAAATGATGTTGTTCTTGCTCCTAGTCCCTCTTCTATTACTTCATATTCTTTTTTTAATTTCTTTTGAAGAAGAGAAGGAAAGCGAATGGATGTATCAAACCTCTGTTTTCCCATACTTGATGGTACCCAACCCCAGGTGTTTGAATCTCCATAGCATAGAATTCTTTTTGCGTTCTTGTTTGTGTTCATAAATAATTTCCTAATTATTAATTATATTCTTATAATCTAAATTATGAGGATTATATTTAAATAGTGTTTGATTAACTAGCTTTATTTAGAAAGAGTGATGATTATGGTAAAGAAGATTATTAAAAAAAATAAAGGAAAAACTGAAAAGAAGAAAGAACAGAGAAAACATAAAGGACTTGTTGTATCTCTTATCATTATCCTTATCTTCATAATTATACTTATGTTTATCTCTTATAACGTTATGCATAATAATAGCTTTAAAGAAACCTTTGGACTGGTTGTTGGTTCTGGAAACGTAATATCTCAAACAAGAGAGATTGGTTATTTTGATAAAGTTGAACTAAAACAATTTGGAAACGTCTATATTACTCAAGGAGAAACTAATAAACTCATAATAGAAGCTGAAGATAATCTCTTACCTTACTTATCAACTGAAGTGGTTGATAATGAACTTGTTATTAATAAGAAAAGAAGTACTCTTGCTTGGATAATTAAAAAGAAACCAATTAATATCTATGTAACTATGAAAGATGTTAATGAATTAGTTGTTCTTGGTTCAGGAGATATTATTAGTAACTCATTAATAGAAACTGATTCATTAAAACTAAAAATTAGTGGTTCAGGAAACATTAATGTAAACACAAGTACTAATTATCTTGAAACAGGAATAAGCGGTTCTGGTAAAATTCTAGTTAATGGAATTGCAAATACTCATAACCTATATATTTCTGGATCAGGTAACGTAAATGCATTAAATTTATCAACCATAACAACTAATATAATGATTTCTGGTTCAGGAAACGCAAAAGTTAATGTGATAGATGAACTAAATATTAAGATATCTGGATCTGGAAACGTACAATACACAGGAGATCCAAAAGTAAGCACTAGTGTTAGTGGTTCTGGATCTGTGAAGAAGATTTAGTTTACTTGAAAGTAGTCTGAAAAAGAACTATTCTCTTTCTTCAAGATTCTTTAAAACTATTAATTTCATTAATATTGAAAATTCTTTATCATTCCTTGTTTTTGATAACTTAGTTTGCTTCATGTATATATCAAAATATCCTGCTGGTATATTTATTAATGGAAAACCTAATTTTGTTAGAAATACTGAAAAAATTGCTCTTGAGGTTCTACTATTTCCATCAATAAAAGGATGTATTCTTTGAAATTCATTATGAAGGTAGCTTGCATCTTCAATAATTTTTGAAGGCTTTTGCTTTGTATTAATAATTTTAATAAGAGAAAGGTTAAACTTAGCTAATAAACTTGAAAGTTCTTTGTAATCAGGAGTTTTAAAATCAGGATTCCCTTTAATTTTAACATTTTGCTTTCTTATCTCTCCTGCTCCATAAGATAATGAGTTCATTGCAATACTATGAAATCTTAAAATATTTTCTAAAGTTAGATCATTCTCAATAAGATAGCTAATTGCTTTCTTATAATCTGTAGTTTGTTGAATATCTTTAAATAAAGGAACATTAGGAGAAATATTTTCTTTTAAAAGTTTTTCAGTTTGTGGTAAAGTTAAGGTTATTCCTTCTAAAGAAAGACTAGTATATACGAATTTTATTTCATCAGATAATATTGGTTTATGCTTTATTTTGAATTTAGAAAATGCTTTTTCTATTTTATTATCTATATTAATTGTTTCAAAATTGAATTTACTATTTTTACTTTTGTTTAAAAAATGTTTAATTAATAAGTCTGTAAAATATGATGGAATTAATCTTGTTTTTAATGGTTTTTTAGATTCAATATAAATTATTCCTGCTTTTGATAAATGAGAATTATATTTTGTGACTGTTTTATTATCAAATTGATTTGGATCTATATATTCTTGATTATATCCTGATAAAATATAATTTGCAACCTTTTCATTAACTAATAAATTATAATCTAAATTGTTTTTAAAACAAAAATATATTAATGAAAACAATTCTTTTGATTTATTAGTGTTATTAACTGAATAGATATTATTTACATTATTAATAAATCCTTCTTTTTTTAATTGTTTTATATGATTATAAACTGATAAATATTTTATGGATGGGAGTTTTTGAATAACCTCTTTTATAGTTAATTTACCATCAATTGCTATTACTAAAAACACATCTAATTTTGTAGGCATATTTAAGTTATATATAGATTTGTTTATAAATACTACTATATAGGACTAAATATATAGATTTTATATACTTTTTATCCTAAATAGCATCTTTCTTATATAACTTTACCATTTGCAACAATTAGAGCATGATATTCTTGATATAGCTTGTAATCTCTTTTTAGATTATCCATAAATAGCTTCTGAATATCTTCGTAACTTGTTTTTTCATTTATAATCTTGTTTGTAAGAAGAAGTTTTCTTGTGTATGCATCTACTACAAAGATTGGTTTCTTGTATGCATAAAGAAGAATTGAATCTGCAGTTTCTGGTC
>JBAWVI010000067.1:0-5201 GCA_037147375.1 archaeon
CTTTTAAAGATTTTTAAATATTTGAAAAATCAATCTCTTTCTTTTAAAGATTTTTCAATATCTTTAAATACATCATTTATTTCAGAAACAGAGTGTGTCTTTGGTTTCTTTTTTGAAAATAGTACTTTAAATGCTTCTATAATTCCACCCTTCTTTCTAATAGTTATTGTACTCTTTGTTTCATCTTTTGATAAAGTAACTATAGGATTACTTACTGGCGCGGTTATTGGTTTATCATCTTTAGATTGAACTGCTTCACGTACATCAATAACCACATATTTTTCATCCTTAATAATAGCTTGCTTCTTTGAAAGATTCTTCCAATACTCATCCATATTTTTCTTATTGGATGCAATTATTTCGTGATCAATATCAATATTTTGCGTTTTAGATGCAAATAAAGTATTTACAAAGTCTGCAATTCTGTTTGATTTAAGTTCAACCTCAGAACCAAATACAACTCCTGATTCTTTTATTTTTTGAATAACCCCAATAATAATATCCCTACTAAAACCTTCATCTCTAATTGCAAGTTTAATTTCATCTTCTGAAAAATACTTTGCTCTAGGTAATAATAAATTATATAAATAATCAACTTTGCTTTGTTTGTTTTTTTCTTCAGCAGTTAATTGTTTTTCATCATTTGTTGCATTAATTATTTCCTTATAAGAAGTAGAAACTAAATTATAACTTTTTAGTTTTTGTTTATATGCAGGAAATTTTGATAGTAAAAGTATTAAACGCTCATACTCTTTTGCAGATTCCCATTGCAAGGATACATATTCATCATAAGATAATTTTTTAGTATTATATAATTCATCTACATCTTCAATACTCTTTCTAACCTCTTGATATTCTTTAAATAGTTTTTCAGGATCTTCTTTTGAAGAGGGGAGTATAAACGTAAATAGTACATAAAGTAGAAAAATAAATATAAAACCAATTATTAAATAAATCCAAGTATTTTGTGGAATTGTATCAATTAAACTTTTTTTAAGAGTATCATTAATTAAAGATTCTCCAGTATATATCGTAAGTAATATTTGATACATATTCACACATAATCTTTACATATTTAACTTAAATTGAAACCCAAACTAAATTGTCTCCTCTAACTAGAGTTTCAACATACTTAGTTTTTGATTTACCATCTTTAAGTTCTTCTGCGTCTTCAAGAACTATATTCATATGAACATCGAATGCTTTAAGTTTACCTCTTACTTGAACATTGTCCTTAAGAAGTATTAATACTTGTTTGTTGATCGCATTGTTTAGCATATCAAATGGTCTTGTTATTTTTGAGTTAATGTCTGTCATAAAATCACCTTTTTTAAAAAAATAAATAAACTCTATAATATTGTGTTGCTATCATTTAAATACTTTTCTTTTTTACTTTTTCCTTGAAAATAATCTTTTTAAGAAAGCAAATAAGCCTCCACTCGATTTCTTAGTTGTTTCTCCTTCTTTTCCTGTTATTTTTTTTGCTATTGCCCTAAATGAATTTGCAGATGGTCCATTTGGAGAATGAATTAATAATGGTTTGATTTTTTTAAGTAAGAATGATTCTCTAATATCCTCTGCATATGGAATTCTACCATAACAAGGGAGTTCAAGCATTTTCATTATTTCTTTTTCTGAAATTTCACCAGAAATATTACTTACTTTATTAATTACAATTCCTAAAACCTTAAGATTTAATCTTTCTGCAACAATCTTAACTTTAAAAACATCTGCAACTGATGGAGATGTTGGTTCTGTGATTAATAAAATTTGAGTGGATGATGACATTGCAGCAATTACGTTTTTATCTATTCCTGCTGGAGCATCAATTAAAATATAATCATATTGATTATATAAACTTTTAACAACAGAAACTAATCTTTCAACATCTACTCTTTGGTAAGTTGAAATAGAAAGACCTGAGGGTATGATTTTTAGTTTACCTGGTCCATCGTAAGTTGCATCTCCAACAGATGAGGATCCTAATAAAACATCATGTAAGGTTATTGGAGGATTATCAACACCAATGAGTAAGCTTAAGTTTGACATTGCAATATCTGCATCTATTAAAAGAACAGAATAACCTTGTTCTGTTAATGCAAGTCCTAAGTTTGCGGTTAATGTTGTTTTACCAACTCCACCTTTTCCTGAGACAATCGTAATTATTTCGCCCATATATTTTCACATTTATTAAATTATTTGAGACATAATTTTTAAATAATTTTCAAGATCATTTACAAGAGCTTGAACTTCTATTCTTGATAAACTATCATTTGCTTTAATAAAATATACTTTATCATTAAGTTTAAAAATAATCTGCCAACCTTTTGATTCAATTAATATTATTGAAAGATTATTAAATTCACTATTAATATAGTTGTACATAGCTGCACTTTTAAAACCTTCTTTTAAATCTTTTTCTGTGCTTCCAATAACTATTCCAGTTACGTCTGTAACTACAATATGATTAACTAAGTGCTTTTGTCTTAGCTTTAATAAAAAGTCATCTAAATCTCTTGAACTTAGGTTTACTTTTCTATATTCAAGTAAAGAAGATAAACTTGCAGTGTCTGATGTGTCTTCTATATGTAAGACCTTGTTTGATAATCTTGTTAACATTCTGGTTATTGCTTGCATAATAAATCATTTTAATTTTAATCATTTAATAATTCAGATAAGTTTAGTTTATTAAATATATCTGTTTTTGATTCTTTAATCTCAATTTTATTACTTAATAGTTTATCTAATAAGATTTCATTATATTTTATATTTAATTTAGATAAGGACCCATTATCAACCTTGTAATCGAATTTAACCTTGTCGTTAAAAATTAGTATTAATTTAATTTGATCATCATTAAGATTATAGATGTTTAATAATCCATCTTTATTTCCAAATGCATTTATTCCAAAATTAAAAGCATCAAGTCCAAATAACTCAATTTCATAAGAATCAATTAAAAAAATAGAACCAACAACATTTCCCTTAGTAAAAATGATTATGCTTTCTTCAAAACCATACTTTCCATTTACTGCTAAGTAAGTATACCCAGAAAATTTCTTATTTGCTAAATCTAAAAATAATTTATCTGGCATTAATTGTTCTAAAAAAACATTCTCAACCAAAGGAACGTTTATTGGTATATTCATAATCTAATTCAACCTTTTAATTTATCTTAATTTATCTATAAAGATAACTTGATCAACTGTATTTTTAAGAGCTGTTGCAGAACCTTCTTCAACTAAAAATACCATTGTTTTCTTACCATGTGTTTTTGCTTTTAAGATTGCTGGTAAATAATCTGAATCACGTGTTACAAAAACAATTGTATCAATCTCTTTATTGTGAACAATGTCTGTTGCATCAACTGCCATTGCAACATCAACATCACCAACAGTTATAACGGTTTCAAATCCAATATTTACAACTGCTTCTATAAGTTTATCTGTTGCATACTGATCAAGAAATACCTTTGCAACTTTAATAGATCCTTGTACTTTTAAATAATTTTTAATCTTTGAAAGATCAATATTAAATTCTTTTCTTAAAATATTTGGACCATCAACAAATACTGCAATATTGTTTCTTCTTGAAACTTTTGGTGCACTATCTTTATTGATAAATAAACGTAATAACTTATTCATAAATAATCCTCTTTATTCAATATATACAGCCTAATGAACTGCTATAAAACTTATAACTTGTTCTCTAAAGAATATTTCTTTAAGGTTTTTGCAAGTTTTGATTTCTACAATCGAAATCATAAGTAAAATATATATTATATTTAATTAAAATGATTTATAAAGGTATCTTAATTTATATAATATTATGGGTACAAAACAAGTATTTTCTAGACCTTTTAATCTAGTTTGTGAAAAAGATTTTCCAAATGTACTACTAGGCCCTGGAATATACGCAGATTACATTAATGCTAAGTGCTCTTCACCTAAAGATTGGGTGAAAACAGATATTAAGAAGATTGATGAAAATAGGAGTAAGCAAATATTTTCTTTTGAAAAGTATGAAAAGGATGATGCACTTTATCCAACTAAGGAATTATCTGAGATTCAATTAATTACTCAGAGCATAAAAACAACTGAGCTTGAAATATCTCTCGGGGTCGGAGAAAGAAAAGTAATTGATAACGTTTCTGGAATAAATAATTCTTTCTTTGATATTGAAAATCTTAAGATTGTTGAAAATATACAAGTTCCTAAAGCAATTGATAAGGTTGTTTCTGACCCATCTCTTCCAGCAACAACTGGGATGATCTCACTTTATAAAAAATTAGATGATGTTTATAAGATTGAACAACTTCTTTCTGTTGGATTGCTTGGGAATAAGAATAAAAGATCTCTTGTTCCTACAAAATGGGCAATAACTGCAGTTGATGATACTGTTTCTAAAGATATTATTGAGGATATTAAACATAATCAAACTATTGATAAATATGAGTTATATACATTTGAGTTTTATAAAAATAAGTTTTATATAATAATTATGCCTCTTCCTTGGTCATTTGAAATGATTGAATCAAAGGGAGAGGGTGAATTTTCAATAGACTTTGAGCATTATGAAGGGAGAAGAGATTATGCATCTTCAGTTACTGGAGCTTACTATGCTGCAAGACTTGAGATAACTAAGCAACTAAGTGAAAGAAAAAGAAGCGGAAGGGTGCTTATATTAAGAGATATTGATGTTACTTATCAATCTAAAGGAGTATGGGTAATAAGAGAAGCTGTGTCTGAAGCTATGAAAAATAAACCTCTTATTTTTGAAACTATTGATTTGCTTTTAAAATATGTAGATGAAGAATTAAAGATTAAAGGACACATCAAATATTGGACTGATAACTCAACTATTTTAAAAGAAAATAAAATGCAAAGAAGATTATTTGAGTTTATTTGATTTTAAACAAATAAACTAAAATGTAATCTCAAATAGAATAAGATTGTAATTATTGATATAATTATCTGAATTATGTAAAATGTCCAAACTAATTTTCTTTCTGTAAATCTTCCAGTTCTTAGGACCACGTGTGTTAATGATCCACCTTTTGGATTTGGTTTGATGGTTCCATTCTTTTGTGGAATACCAAAACACTCTGTTTTTAAAGAATGTGCGATCTTGATAAAAAATTCAATAACATATAATAAAACTAAAAAACCTATTAAAAATTCCATGTGCAAAACAATTGCTGA
>JBAWVI010000068.1:0-4983 GCA_037147375.1 archaeon
AATAAGTGGCAGAAAAGAAGAAGGGTTCAATTACACCTTCGTTCTTTTATTTTTTATATTTTTAATCCTTGTTTCTTGTTCTTGTTATTTCTTTTTCTTGGCAGAAAAAAAGAAGGAAAAGAAAGGTACAATCAATTGTTCTAGAGGGGGTTTAATAGGTAATCTATTACTCTATTTCACAATAAAATATACCTTCCTTCCTGCTTGTATTTTTGTTAAGTAGTTATCTCTTGTAAGTTTGTTAAGTCTTTGTGATGCAGCATTTGTTCCTTTGTAATTGAAATGCTCTTGAACGCTTTCAGCATCAACCTTTCCTTTCTCTCTTATGTATGATATTATCTTGTCATCAACTTCTGGTAAGATATTATAACCTTCATTCTTTTTCTCTTCTTTTTCTTTAAGAAGAGTACTTAATGACTCATACTTCTCTTGCATATCTATAAGAATCTGATTTGTTTTCTTTCTTTCAGATAATAACTGATGCATGATTACTGAGAGTATTAAAGGATCTGCAAACTTTTCTTGGATTTGGATAATATCATTCAAACCCAACTCCTTAGAATCGTTTCCAAGAAGTAATTCCATGATCTCTTGTTTTGACTTACTTGTAATATAATCATTTTGTGTCATAGTATATCATGATTATGTCATGACGTTATTAAAAAGAGATCGCTTTAAGTTTGCTTAAAAAAAGAAGGTTTTGGTTTGAAAATCAAACCAAAAGATAAGGTAATTAGAAATAACTATAGGGGGAGTTAGCTAAAAACCAATTGATAATATATATAGGAGTAAGGATTTATTAAAGAATGCACTTTGGAAATCAAATCAAAGGCACATAAAAGAAGAAATAAACTAAAATTAGAACATTCTTCCTTCTCTTCTTTGACCACGGAGCCCAAAAATCTTAGTTCTTTCAAAGATGTTTGTCATGATTCTCTCTATTTCGTTCTCTTTTAGGCGTGATCTTATATCTGCTTCAACGAGTGGAGCAGGATAAACATACTGCTTATTGTGAGAAGAAACTAAAGAAAGAGTAGAAACTATCTTTTCTGTGTATTCCTTGAGAGATAAACCATATTCAGGGAAGTAAATAAACTCTAAACGAAGAGGATAATCAAAATCAGAGACTTTTAAGTAAACAACATATAGATTCTTTGTAATATCTTCTGGAAAATCTCTTAAGATTGGATGATCTTTAGATTTCTTACTATAAAGCATGATTCCTGTTCTCTCACCTTTAAGAAGAAGAGAGGAAATAAGATTAGAATCATAAATTACGTTATCCACCTTCTTTTCAATAATTTCTTCATTGTTTATGAAGTTAAAAAACCTATCAGCCCTACAATCTTCAATAACTCCTACAAGAAAAACCTTTCTTTCTCTTGCTAGATCATAAAGATTAAAGAATTTGTTTAAAAGATAATTATAATCATCATATAATTTAGATTCCTTTCCTGGTCTTGTAATATATTGAGGAATAATTGAACCATCAAGAAGAAGGAAGTCAAGATCAGTTTTAGTCTTGGAGTGTCCAAGAATTTCTGAAGCTAGAGATAATTCTTTATTTAATCGCAAGATAGATGTATTGTAAAGTACTTCTTCAATCTCGAGAGCTGATGTTGTAAGGTAAGGTTTTGCAAGATTGTATGCTAGTGGAAAATATTTTGTGGAAGAGAGTTTATTATCTTTGTAAGAAAAGATAACTCCAACTTCTTTGATTATAGTAATGGATCCAAAGTTAAGAGCTTTTGAACAAAAACCAGAATCAACTCCTGCAATCTTTAAGTTATTAGAAGGAAGAGGATTAATCTTTTCAATAATCATCTCTTCTTGATTATATGGATTTTTTTTCTTTCTAAGATCTGTTTTTTTAATTTCATTAACAATAACTTGGTTTCTCTTTGTTGTTTTTTCAATTAGTTCAACAATTTCTAGAATTTCATTTCTTCCTTGCATTAACATCTTTCTCTTTCTTTTTTTTAGCTTTAAATTCTTTTTCTAAACCCATTTCTTTTATTAGGTCATCAAAAGGGATACATTCTCCTCTTTCCATTGCTTTTTCTCCTTCCTTGCAGCATCTTAAATCAGCGAGTAATTGTAATTTTCTTAGTTCCTTATCGATTGCTTTTAGAAAAAATAAATCCCAATCTTTTTTTGAATGCTTTTTCATAAAAAAATACATTCTATCAGGTACATTAATTTTAATTTCAGGCATCTAACTATCAACTCCATGATTGTTTATACCATCTTTCATAATCTTTGTGTTTGCCAATAAAATCTATTCTAATTATTTTAGAATCTTCAAATAACTCATAACAAATCCGATATTGATTTACATCTTCCACGAAAATAGGAATCCCATGATGTAAATGTCTTCTTTGTTTTTCATCTCTTAATTTTTCAATTTTTTTGGTGATCCGTAGCAGAATATCCATATCTAATTTATCTAAATAATCTAAACAGTCTGGGGAATAGATGATTTCATACATTTTTATTTCCTCTATAGTATTCTTTTAAATGAGGAAATCTATTATAAAAGTCTTTTTCTGTATGCCATTTCTTTGTTTTCTTAATTACATCTTGGGCAACTGCAAGCATCATCTTTTTATCTTCTTCAGTATCATCTTCTATATTATTTGAAAATTCTCTTGTGTTTTCTTTATGCAATTCAATAAGGCTCAATCTTATTGCTTCTGCACTACTATTCACATAACCTTGACCTAATAAATCATTTACTATTTCCTTTTGCTTATTTTTAAGTTCAATTACCATTTCACTCATTTTTTATCTTTCCCTTTCTTTTTTTTACAGATGTTTTCTTAACTATATATTTAATTTTAGTTTTAGGTGATGAAATTATAGCTGGTTTCTTTTCATCATAGGTATATTTTGTTTTTGTTGGATTACATAGATATTTTTTATACAATACCAATAGTCCAGCTCTAACAACATCTGCTTTTGTTTTATAATATCCATTCTTAACATAATAATCTAAAATTTCATCATGCTTTTTATCAAATCTTACATGTACCTTTACCATAATAATTCTCCAAAAATAAGCTATAATAAAACTAGATTCAAACTATTTATAAAGGTATGGATATGGGATATAATTGGGATGTGTATAAAATAGATAAAAAGAGAAAAGCAATTACATTGCTTCAAGTCTTTTTATTCTTTCTTCAATTGGAGGATGTGTTGAGAAAAGATTCCAAAAGCTTTTCTTCTTAAAAGGATTTGAAATATATAAGTGTGCTGTTCCTTCGCTTGCGGACTTTACAGGAATGCTTGCTTTATCTATCTTCCTTAATGCATTTGCAAGACCTTGAGGATATCTTGTAAGCCTTGCACCAGATGCATCAGCTAGATATTCTCTCTTTCTTGAAATTGAAAATTGAACAAGCATAGCAAAGATTGGAGCTAAGATAATAAATACAAGTGCTACTGCAATCATAATCCAATTAGAGTTTCCTCTATCATCTCCACCAGAAACTGCACCAAAAATAATTCCTCTTAATGCAAAATCAGAAATGATTGAAACAAATCCAAATAAAATTGAAACTATTGTCATAACCTTAATATCTCTATTTGCAACATGTGATAATTCATGAGCAATTACTCCTTCAAGCTCTTCTCTATTCATGATTTGTAAAAGACCGCTTGTTACTGCAATTGATGATCTTTCTGGATTTCTTCCAGTTGCAAATGCATTTGGTGAAGGATCATTAATTACATATACTTTTGGTTTTGGAATACCTGCTGCAATTGCAAGACCTTCAACAGTATTATGAAGATGTAGGTACTTAGTTGGGTCAGCAAGAACAGCTCCAGTTGACCAGAGAACCATCTTATCTCCTGCATAATAACCAATTAGACCATAGATAATAGCAATAACTCCTGCAATAGTTAGGATACCATAACCTGCAAAAGAGAAGATTGCTTTAAGTACGATAGCTATTAGAAAAATCAGACCAAAGAAGAGAAGAAATAATAAGTATGTTTTAAAATTATTATTTCTAATTTCGTTATGAAAGTCTATTCTTTCAACTTTTGTAGCAGGAGAAGCAGGAGCTTCAGCTTTAGATTTAGATTTATTATCTACCATATTTAATCACATATAAATTATATTATAATTCTATAATAATAGAAGAACAAAGATAATTTAAAGATATTCATCTAATCTTTCATAGATTATAATTTATCTGCTCTTTTATAAATAAATTCAATAAATTTTTCTTTTTTAGTAGATTTATTCCAAGAATCATATAATAACCTTAATTTATCTTCTAATTCGCAAGAATTCTTATTTTCTGGATATCTATAATTTGGATATTTTTCCTTACTATATCCAGCTTTATACATCACAATATTTGTTATTGTATCAGTAAATGTTTCACTAAAATAATTATTTGCAGATTCATTTTTAAGTTTTGGTCTTATGTCTTTATACACACAGTTATTGCTGTTGATTGTGTGTATCAATTCATGTGTAATTAATGCAAAAATATGTTCCTTATGCTTTGGTATAGAATTTAGATTATCTGTAGAAATATAAAAGGAATATTTTGTTGCAGAACCCCCAAAACCAATTCTAGTGTTTACTCCAAACAGACTCAAATTTGCGTTAGTTGAGGTGTAGAGTTTACTTAATTCCATAAATATATTTTTTGCAACTTTAGTTTTGTAATCTGATAATAAATTATACAATTTAGTTTCAATCTGTTTGTTCGATTTAGTTTTGATGATTTTTTTAAGAGATACCAATGTTTTTTTCTGTTCAATAGTTAGTTTTTGATTCAATACAAGTTTATCAATTAAATCTCTATAATCAAAAGTGGTGTTAATTATTTGATTCCAATCATTGTTAATTTGACCAAGTAAAGTAAGTAATCCATCAAAACCATAAGTTGTGCCATATTTTTGGGTTCTTAAAATATTATCATTCCCAAAACAAGCTAATCTTAATTCATTTGTTGGTTTTAT
>JBAWVI010000069.1:0-4930 GCA_037147375.1 archaeon
ATCAGGCAATGGTAATATCTAGATCTTCTAATTATAATTTTATCTTATCTATTCTTGCCTGAAAATCGTGTATTGGCTTTAATGAAACTTCTGTTCCTGTTTCTCCATGACTATAATAATCGAATGGATTATCAAGATCTTTAATCAAGAACAACATGTAAGTTATCAAGAATGTTACAAGTACAGTAAAGAATAATGCTTCATAAAAAGGATCTATCTTAATTAATACCATCCCAATTGCTATTGCTAAAGCTAGAGCTTCAACTATTGCATAAGCTGATGCAATGAAGTTTGTGTCTCTTATTGTGTGTATTCTTAAAATCATTTTTCTAAGTGTGCTTTGCTCGTTCTTCATTTTAATTATAAATCCAGCTTGCACTCCTTCCTTTTCAAAGTCTACAAAATAATCATTCATCTTGTTTATTTTATCAAGAATGCTTTGTGTTTTTTCTTTTTTATAAAACCAATCATTTATAGAGCTAGCAAATTCTTTTTGATATTTAATAAACTCTTTTGCAGTTTTAGAATTTTTACCTTTATAGATTGTATAAGATTCATCATACAAAGATTCTAAAGATGCAGAAAGTTCACTTGGTAGTTTTTCACTTTCCTTATAATCAGTAAGTATTCCAGAAATAAGGAAACCAATTAGAAATATAGTTCCAGCAACAAGGCTTGTGAATAATGCGTTTAAAGTTATGACTTCATAACCAAATTTATGAGCTAAAATTTTTAATAGGATTATTGCAAGAATAATAGGAGTTATCTTAATTGCAATTGACCATTTTTGTAAAATGTGTTTAAATTTTTGTTTATTGTACATTATATATTAGTGGAGAGATATGTTTATATATATAATTATTTTTTCTTGTTTTTTTAAATAATAATTAAGCTTATTTTTCTTATTCATTCAAATTAACATTTGAGTATGATTTGTAGCCAAATAAAACATATATTTATAAAAGGTAGCCCCCTAGATATATATATGTTTATAGAAATTAAAATAATTAATAATAATAAAAAATATTATCTTGTTCACTCATTTAGGCAAGGTAAGAGTGTTAAAAAAATAAGAAGATATTTAGGTGTAAATCTCACAAAAGAAAAATTAGATAAGTTAAGAATAATTGGGGAACAACAAATTATTCAAAGAATAGATGTCTTCAAAAGAATAAGCGATCCATTGCAAGAAGTACTTTCTATTGAAGAAATACAAAAAATAAAAGAATTATTTAATGAAAAGAAATTTAAAATATTTCACTTGTCTGAAGAACAATGGAAGAGATTTTCTGAATTATTTACATATAATACTAATGCAATTGAAGGTTCAGATTTAGATTTAACTGAAGTAAAAGGAATTCTGGAGACTGATAAATGGCCTAAATATAAAAGTAAAGAAGATATATCTGAGGCCTATGGAGTAAGAGAAGCCATAACTTTCATAAGAAAAACAGATGAACATATTTCAATATCACTTATAAAACAAATACATGCAATAATTTTTAAAAATTCAAAATCTTTTGCTGGTAAGTTAAGATCAAAAGGAGTCGAGGTTGGGGTTAGAGATCAAAATGGCAATTTAGTTCATAGAGGAGCTCCTTCTGAAAAAGTAACTGAATTATTAAAGGAATTAATTAAATGGTATAATAAATATAAGAAAAAATATCCCCCAATATTGCTTGCAAGTGTAGTTCATAACCAATTTGAAAACATACATCCATTTGAGGATGGTAATGGGAGAATTGGAAGAATTTTAATGAATAATATATTAATTAAGCATAGTCTTCCACCAGTAGATATTACTTTAAAGAAAAGACAAATTTATTATCAAGCATTACAAGAATATCAAAATAATCATAATATCAGACCAACAATAGAATTATTGTTAGAAGAATATAAAGAATTAAAAAAGAAACTTAAAATTTAAATTAAAGATGATTTTTCAATTTTAATTAGGCGGCTACGAAATAGATCTGTGTAGCCCCCTAATAAAGTGTATAACTTATAGTTGTATCAATATACTATAATCTAGAAGATAAAGGTTTTATTCCAAGAAAATATCATAAGCATCTTTTCTTTTAAAATGAGTAACTACTTCTTTTTCAAAAATTTCTTTTGCTTTAGCTATTTTTTCTTCTACAATCTTAACCTTGTCTTTGTCTATTCTTGCTTTTAATCTAGTTTTTAATTTTATTTTTTGAAATTTCTTGTTTTCTGGAACAATTGAAAGAAGATTATGATACCACTTTGCTCTTGCTTTTATAAAGTTTGAAATAATCATTGATTTATAGAAGAGAAATGCTAATCTATATTCTTGAATATGCATGTAGTTTATGTGATTTATGTCTTCTAGGTAGTTGTTGTATTTCTTTGTTATTGTTCTTTTGAAGAGATCCTTTGGAAAACTAGCTCTTGGGAATATCTCATAAGCATATCTTGAATCAATTATGTATTCTAAATGTAGATGCTCACTTGTGTCAACAGTAGTTTCTAAATAAGAGTGAACTTCTTTATCAAGAATAACATGTGATAGAAAACCAATTGCAAATGAAACTTCTTCTCTTGTCTTTGCTTCTCTTAAAAGATCTTTTGCAAAAGTTATTCCAAGATCATAATTATAATGCATGAAATGAAATATCTTTATTTTTTTTTTGTGAACAAAGTAATCTATGTCTGGGATGATTGAACCAAACTTCAAGAAAGAAGAATCTAATTTCCTAACATTAGGATTATTACTTATTTCTTCATCAATAAAGTTTAAATGAGTAAAAAGTGAAGGCATATATCATTTACCTTCAATTGTACTTTTTAATAAACAATGCAACTGAGTTTGTTGAATACATTACAAACAAAAACAAAAGTGCATACCTTATTATCATACTTGCAGTCTCATTATACCCAAATATAATATAATAAAGACTATCAATTATGAAATAAATTACTCCTAAGAAAATAGCTATAAGAATAATGAATCCAATTAATAACCAAAATCTTTTTTTAATAAACTTCCAAGCTTCTCTTAAGCTAATTGTAATCGGTATTCCATTAAGCCCCATATAAAAGATACCTAAAGAGAACACAAGTGCAATTACAATTGTGAATAATGCAAGGAAAATTAATAATATAAGAAATAATATTGCAAGTATTAATGAAGCTCCAATAAATGATAAAAAGATTGCCCCAATAATACAAAGAACAGCGAAAACAAAAAATAAAATTAATGAATAAGTAATTGTCTTACCAAACCCATTTCCTGTAGTTTTAACTTTCTTATCAGCATTCGATCTTCCAATCACATAACATAAATAATTAACAATTATAAGTCCTGCAAGCCAGAAGAGAGCAATTATGATTATTTCCTTATAGAAGTATGCAAAGAAATGTATTGCTTTAATATCAACTATCTTTTCACTCATCTTAACAAGAACATCTTGAATATACCCAGAAAAAACAACTGTAAAAGCAACATAAAATAAGGTTATTAAAAAAGCATATAATAGATATACCTTTTTGGAAAAGAAATTCCATCCATTAAATAAAACATCTAACATTTTTAATTTCTCCTTTTATTTTCTTACAGCTAATTTAACTCTCTTAAAGCTTTGCTCTTCATTAAGTAAATATTTAATATCAAAACTATATGTCCCTTCTAAAATGGTTGTAATTTCTGTGTATCTAATATCACAATAGATTGTTCTTGTGTTTCCTGATGCAATCTTACTTATTGTAATTGTTCTATTGTCTGCACTATTTGAGTCTGGACAAAAAACAACTAAGGAATCTTCAACAGGAGTAACTGTAACTATTGAATTTGTAGAATCCATCTCACTATCATTCTTAACAGTGATTTCAAGCATTGTGTTTGTGTTCTTTGATAACACAAGTGGATTATCACTAAACTTAGCAGAAAGATTACTTCCACCAAAGTATGGAAAATTAATGTATGTTGTTAAATATCCTCCAACAATCACAACTAAAACAATGATTGCAATAATTAAAGGAGTCTTCCAATTTCTATCAAAAAAACTATCACCATATAAACTCATAAAATATCTTGTCCTATTTAATATCTTTATTCTATTTAATATCTTTTTATTCTATTATATTATAAAAGAATATATTTAAAAAACTTGATAACTACTAATTTAACATATGGTAAACAATAAACCTCTTGAAAATGGGAATAAAACTACTAAACCAAACAATTATGAAAGTTTAGGAGATATTGTAAAAGAGTTTATTCCTTTAATGATTAAAAGAAATATAGATGGTATGCATGCTCTTGAAAACCAAACATTAGAGCTTGCAATCACTGCTGATAGTAAGGACTATGCATCTTTTTGTATTGTGATGTATGGTTTAAGAAAAATGATTGATAAACCACACATTTATTCAAACCAAGTTTGGAAGAAAGCACAAGATACTATTTTAAATCAATTAAATGATTGTTCATTTATGTTAAAAGCTAAAAATATAGAAGAATTTAGAAAAACAGTAATTG
This sequence comes from archaeon, assembly GCA_037147375.1. Taxonomy (GTDB): domain Archaea; phylum Iainarchaeota; class Iainarchaeia; order Iainarchaeales; family CSSED10-239; genus JBAWVI01. The sequence continues at coordinate 4,502 of JBAWVI010000069.1, forward strand.
ATATTGAAAACCTAATTAGAGAAAAGGATAAAGAATTAGGACATTACATTAATCAAGTTATTGATGATGGAAGAATTAAGCTTGCTTCTTCAGCTTATGCTTATGGATTATCTGCATCTCAAGCAAGTGAATTATTTTCAATCCCAAAAGATCAATTAATGAGCTTTATTGGAATAACTAAAATGCCAGATGAAGATCCAATGTACAAAAGCATAAACGAAAGAATACATTTACTTGACTTAGAAAAAAAATAAGGAATATTTATGAAAATTGTTTTTGATATAAGAAACAAAATTAAGAAATTTAAAGCATATTTCATAATTAATTGATAATAAATTGTAAATTGATTTAGTAATAGTATCTGAAATCAGGTTAAAAATTGTTTGTTTTCTATTATTAATTAAGTATAATTTTTAGTAAATTGCATTT
>JBAWVI010000070.1:0-4833 GCA_037147375.1 archaeon
TTAAGAAACTCTCCTGTGTAACTATGCTTGTTCTTTGAAACTTCTTCTGGTGTTCCAATTGCAATAACCTTCCCACCCTCTTCTCCCCCTTCAGGCCCAAGATCAATTATGTAGTCTGAAGACTTAATAACATCTAGATTGTGTTCAATAACAACAACTGTGTTTCCTTTTCCAACAAGCCTATCAAGAACTTCAATTAATTTCTTTGTATCATGGAAATGAAGTCCTGTTGTTGGCTCATCAAGAAGATAAATTGTTTGACCAGTATCTCTCTTTGCAAGCTCCTTTGTTAACTTAATTCTTTGAGCTTCTCCACCTGAAAGTGTTGTTGAACTTTGTCCAAGCTTGATATAAGATAATCCAACATCCATTAAAGTTTGAAGCTTTCTGTTTAAGGATGGAATATTTTCAAAGAAGGGATATGCTTCTTCAACAGACATATCAAGAACCTCAGCAATATTTTTTTCCTTGTATTTTATTTCAAGAGTATCAGGATTATATCTTTTTCCTTTACATTCTTCACAATCCACATAAATATCAGGAAGGAAATTCATTTCAATCTTGATTTGTCCATCTCCAGAGCAAGCTTCACATCTTCCACCTTTAACATTGAATGAAAATCTACCTTGATCATACCCTTTTATTCGCGCATCTTGAGTTTGAGCAAATATTTCTCTAATATCATCAAATACTTTTGTGTATGTTGCAGGATTACTTCTTGGTGTTCTTCCAATTGGAGATTGATCAATTGAAATAATTTTATCAAGTGGAACATCAAACTTAATATCTTTATGATTTCCAACATCTAATTTTGAATTGTAAAATTTATTCATTAATGCATTATGTAAGATTTCATAGATTAAGGTTGATTTTCCTGAACCAGAAACTCCAGTAACACAAGTTAAGACTCCAATTGGAATTTCTACATCTATGTTCTTAAGATTATTTTCTTTTGCTCCAATTATTCTTATGAACTTCTCTGATTTTCTTCTTGATTTTGGAATAGATATTTCATTCTTTCCTGAAAGGTATTGCCCAGTTAATGAATTTTTACTTTTTTCAATATCCTTTGGAGTTCCTTGAGCAATTATGTGCCCACCATGTATTCCTGCTCCAGGACCAATATCAATTACATGATCAGCTTGTCTAATTGTATCCTCATCATGTTCAACAACAATAACTGTGTTACCTAAGTCTCTAAGCTTGAAGAGTGTATCTATTAACTTTTGATTATCTCTTTGATGCAATCCAATTGATGGTTCATCAAGAACATATAGCACTCCAGTAAGATTAGTTCCAAGGTTTGTTGCTAAGCGAATTCTTTGAGATTCTCCACCTGAAAGAGTTCCTGCATTTCTTGCAAGAGTAATGTACCCTAATCCAACCTTTTCAAGAAAAGATAAACGAGAGTTTATTTCTTTTAAGATGTGGAAAGCAATTTCTTTTTCTTTTTCATTTAACTTAAGTTCTTTGAAAAAAATAATTATATCTTTGATTGAAAGAGAAGTTAAATCAATAATTGATTTATTATTAATTAATACAGATAAGGTTTTTTCTTTAAGTCTCTTACCCTTACATTTTGGACAAGTAAGAGTTTTCATGTATTTTTCCATTTCTGTTTTTCTATAATCTGATTCTGTTTGATGATAAAGTCTTTCAACCTGATGAACAAGTCCTTCCCAAGTTCCTGTGTGTGAAAAGCTTGAAGACCCATCTCTTGATTCAACTGAAAATTTAATATTAACATCTGTTCCGTACATTAAGGCATCATATTGCTTCTTATTAAGCTCCTTAATTGGGGTTAGAGCATTAAACCCATATGTTTTTGCAACTGATGCAAGATGTTGCCCACGCCATCCATCAACTGCATTACGATAGATAGCAATAGCTCCATCTGCAATTGATTTATTTTTATCAGGAATAATTAAATCAGGATCAAAAACCATTTTTATTCCAAGACCTGTACATTCTTCACAAGCTCCAAAAGGAGAATTAAAAGAGAACATTCTTGGTTGAAGTTCTTCAAAAGATAAACCACAAGTTGGGCAAGACATTTTTGATGAATATATTCTTTCTTGCTTACTTTTTTCTTTTTCATTTGCTGAAATTATTTTCACAAGTCCTTCTGCTTTTGCAAGTGCGTTTCCAAGTCCTTCAGTAAGTCTTGATTTATTATTTGTTTCAATTCTATCAATAACAATATCAATATCATGCATTTTATACCTATCAAGAACTATTCTTTCATCTGTTCTGTAGATAGTTCCATTAACTCTAACCTTTGTGTATCCTTCTTTATTTAAGTCAGAGATTAGTTTTTCATAAGTTCCTTTCTTTTGTCTAACAATTGGTGAAAGAATAAGTATTTCTTTTGTTTCTGAGAAATCTTTCTTTATATTTTCTGCTATTCTTTCTGGGGATTGATTTTGTATCTTTATATGATGCTCAGGGCAATATGGAATTCCAACTCTTGCATAAAGTAAACGCAAATAATCATAAACTTCTGTAACTGTTCCAACAGTTGATCTTGGGTTCTTTGATGTTGTTCTTTGTTCAATTGAGATTGCTGGAGAAAGTCCATCAATTGAGTCCACATCTGGTTTTTTCATCATCCCAAGAAACTGACGAGCATAACTTGAAAGAGATTCAACATATCTTCTTTGGCCTTCAGCATAGATTGTATCAAACGCTAAGGTAGATTTACCAGAACCAGAGAGACCAGTAATAACAACTAGCTTGTTCTTTGGAATCTCTATATCTATGTTTTTTAGATTATGCTCTCTTGCACCTTTAATAATTATTTTATTTGAGTTTATATTTGGGTTCATAAATATCACGTAATTGTAATTATATATTATAAATATAATTAATAATAGAAAAATAGAAAATGCGGTATTAACTATATATATTGTGTAATAAAATATTTAAAAAGGGATTGGACTTGGTAATTATTATAATCTTATTCCTCTAATTCTTGGTTTTCTTTTAACTTCTTTAGATATGAATTTCTTATGAAGCTCTGGTGTTTTCTTTAAATGTTCTTCAAACTTTGTTATTATCTTTGTGGTTCTTGGTTTCTTTAAAGAAATTGTATATTTCTTTTCATCAAAGTACATATTTCTTACAGTACCATATACTCCAAGCATATTATTGTAATGATTTACTTTTCTTTTTGACATTTCAAGATTATGCTTGATTTCTGTGATCTCTTCTTTAAGTTCGTTCTTGTGTGTGGAGGTTAAAAGATTATTTTCTTTTAAACTTAATTCTTTTTCAAGTCTTGCAATCTCTTCTTGGAAAACCATTCTTGTTTTTTTCCAACCATTAATCTCAGCAACTAATGATTCATTAAACTTTAATTCATATCCTTGCTTAATAAATGGAGTTGATGCAAAAATTAATGATTCCATAACAGGTTCTGTCCAAGGCCTTTCATATCTTGGTTTTTCTTCTCCAAGCTTAACCCCTTGTATTAAAATTATTTTTATATTCTTTCCATCTACAAAATAGTTTACAATTCCAATTGGTTCGTTCTTATAATAAGTTCCAAGCATAACTTCTGAAGATCTATGAATATGATAAGTGTCTCCAACAGGAAACTTCCATTCTTTTAGTTCTTTGATAGATATATCTTTTGGTTGCTTAGTGTTAAGTATAATATCTCTTATATTTTTTGCAACAAGAATTTTATTCATAGATTAATCAAATTTTTATTTCTATTTTTAATTCTAAGATGTTGTTATTGTGTGTAACTTCTAGTGTTTCTTTCTTTACTGGAACCTTGAAATGAAATTCTTTGTAAAAAGAGATATCATTTCCTGCAATAACTAGAATGTTCTTATCTTCCTCAATATCAAACATAAGATTGTTTATTGGATAAGGAAGAAATAAAGTTAAGTAAAGATGTTTATCATCAACAACTATTGAATCTAGATCTTCATAAACTTCTGTGAAGATATTATCTACTCCAGTTCCATTAAGTTTATCTAAAATATCTTCTGGATCCTTTAGAAACTGAATGTTCATTGAAACAGGCATGTCCTTATTTAGTTTTTTAAATTCCATAAGGTTCTTGAAAACTTGCTTAATAGACTCATCAATAAAGTCCATATTCTTCTTAGTATTATCTTTCTTTGGTTGTGGGTTATCTTCATTCATTTAAATCCACTTATTTTCTTTTGATAAAGCTCTTTCATAACCTTATCTATTGTTTCCCAATGGGTTCTTGCAAAGGATGGTAGTTCTTTATGTTTTAAAATATATGCTTTTAGATACTCTATTGTTTTTGGATCACTTGAGTATCCTGAAAGATCACCTATAAGCTCGTGTATTAGTTTATCTCTCATAACCTTTGCTAAAATAGATGCACAAGAAACTGAAACATGATTAACATCTGCTTTGTGCTCTGATACCATCTTTAGTTTCTTTAAATCCTTATATCCTTTTCTTTTAAGATCATCTTCTATTCTTTTTTTAAACTTCTCTGGAACTGTGTCTGGAGAATCAATAACAAGCTCTGAGACTTCTGTTTTTAAAGTTAGAATCATTTCACTTATTTTTTGAGCTTCTATCTCATTAAGTGAGAATTGATTCATTAAAACATTTAGCTCTTCTGCAGGAACAACTATTATCTTATATTCTTTAGCTTCTTTTTTTATGATTTCAGCAAGCTCTTCTCTTTTCTTTGGAGTTAATAGCTTAGAATCTTTGCATCCTATTTCTTTAAAGAAATCTTGGCGAGACTTATCAATAACACAGATGCACAAAACCATTGGGCCAAGAACACATCCTCTACCAGCCTCATCAACACCAGAAGTAAATACAAGTTTTTCCATA
>JBAWVI010000071.1:0-4335 GCA_037147375.1 archaeon
TTTTTTTCTGCTTCTTGCTTTTTTGCAATACAAGGTCCTACAAATATATTTGTGTGCTTTGGAAACTCTTTTTTTAGATATCTACCCATAACAACCATCGGAGATGCAATATCTGCTAACTTAGCTTTATGCTTTGGATATTTATTTTCAATTAATGTAACTATTGTTGGACAGTTTGTGCAAATAAATTGCTTTTTATCCTTTTTCTTTAAGCTTTCTTTAATAATTTCATGATATTTATGACTTACAAGCTTAGCTGAATAAGTTAATTCAACGATCTTATCAAAACCAATCCCTTTAAGATTAAAAAGAATTTCGGGATATTTAAAATCAACTGGAAAAGATGGTGCTAAAAGGCAAATACACTTTTCGTTCTGTAATATATTTATAATTTTTAATAAATCTTTATTCATGTTTACTCATCTTCTTTATTTTATCATGAAATATTTTTTTAAGTTCGTAATTATCAATATATTCTAATGTTTGATTACACATTGTTTGAAATAAATTATTTTTGCTTGTATTGATGTCTATTACATTTTCTGCATAATCTCTAAGACTATTAATTAATGCCTTTGCTTTTTCATCAGGTGTTTTTAGAAATTGTTTTTCAGCAAGTAAATCAATATCTATAGGGATTACTCCTTTTTTATTTTTAAGGCTCATAAACAAATGACCAGGATAATATCCTTTTTCAATAACGTTAGCACAGATCCAACTAATTTCTTCAACGTTTTTTGCATTAAGCCTTATAAAATTATTTTCTTGAAATTTACTACCTCTAGTTGTTCCTCCAAATAATTGAGTTACGTGTACCCATTCTCCATTTGGATTTTCTAAAGTTTTAATTTTTAATATTTCCATTTTTGGAAATAGTTTTGCTGCATCTAAATTTCTATCTGGAAAATCTTCATCAAATCCAAGTCTAATGTCTTTTAGATCTTCAATAACCTTTTTGTATTTATTTGCAAGTTCATTAGAAATAGGTTCTTTAAATCTTCTTATAGCCACTCTTTTAATTATCCCTTCATTAAAATGCACTCTTCCTATATAAACATCTACTGCACTTCCCTTACCAACACGAATAAGTTCTTTTTTTTTCTTTGCAAATGTAATCTTCTTAACATCTGCTTCAGTAAATATTCTTCTTTCAAGAGGTTTTTTAAGTGGCATAATACTCAATTTATTTTATAAATTTATTATACTTACTTTTCTTATTTTTTAATAATACTATTCTTGATTGTGGTACATCATCAATTATTTTAAAGAGCTTTGATTCTTTTTCAAGTAATTGAGCGTAATTAAATACATCTGTGAAGCTTGGCATGTTATCTATTTTAAGATTGTTTCTAGATTCTCCAAGAAACATATATGATTTAACTTCTAAAAAATCAGCATTACTTTTTTCAAATAATTTCATATATTTCTTAGCAAAAGCAGGATTATCGTTTAATCCTTTAATTAAAGTAAATCTAATAACTCTTCTTGTTTTAAGCTTTGAAAGAATTGTAATTGTTTTAAGTAGTTTTTCCCAAGATCCTTTAATTTTTGGTCTATTAATCTTAATGTGATGTGCTTTATCAGGAGCAATAATAGATAAATATAATTGAGTTGGAAGAGCTTTTTCTTTTTCAAGTTTTTTAAACATCTTTGGCTCTTGTCCATTTGAAACAAGGAATATACTTTTAATTTCTTTCTTAGTTTTAAGATATTTAATCATTTCTGGTAAGCGAGGATAAATTGTAGGTTCACCAGCAAGAGAGATTGCAACATGACTTGGAATAACTGCTTCATCAAGTAATTTTTTATTAGACCCTGAATATCCAAAGAATCCAGAAAGTAATTTTTCACGTTCCTTAAATAAACCCTCAATTATTTCCTTAGGATCATTAAGTTTTTCTTTAATTTCGGGGTGCTTCATGTTTTCAGCTGGTCTCCAGCAAAAAACACAATTTTGATGACACCAAAGAACAGCAGGAGTTATTTGAGCACACCTATGACAATCAACGTTATAAAATCTTTGTTTATAGCATACTCCTTCGTTTCTTAATGCTTTTTTATTCCATTCACAAATTTCCACAGCAGAATGAGATCCAAAAATACCGTAGTGCTTGTGTTTTAAGTCTTTGAATACTTCCTCTTTGTTCATATTTGTTTTCCTAAAGCAAATTAAAATAGATTACTATATAATATATGATAGAAATTATTTAAAATAGGGTATGTTTTTAAATAGTTTTATATACCAATATATTATTTTATAATTATAAATAAATTGGTGGTATTTTGAAAAAGAAAATTACTAAAGTTAAAGCTAAAACACCTATAAAAAAGCAAGTTGTAAAGGTTGCACAAAAACCAATTCCACACAAAACAATTGCAATTAAGCATATTCCAATTAAGCATGCTTCAATTAAGCATGTTGAGCATATACCACTTAGACCAAAGCTTGAGCCAATACATGTTAAGCATAGTAGGCTTACAAAAGCACAAAAATGGTTAGTTTCTGGAATTATATTCTTTGTAATTCTAATTATTGTTCTTGCATTTTTAATACCTGCAGATACTTTTACTAGTCAAACTCCAATTGATCAAAATACACCTATTAATCCAATAGATAATAATACAGTAACTGTTTCAGATCCAAATAAGGTTATGACTATTGAAGAGTTCCAAAACGTATCTCTTGATCTCCAACGTAGAATCTATAATCAAATTAAAGCTGAACAACAAAAAATCATAGCACCACATTATCAAGAGATCGGACTTAATTCACAGCAAATTAATACTTGTATTACTTTAAATGATTTTACAAGAACAGATGTTAATGTTGAAAATTCAAAAATATTATTAAAGATTCAAAAAGATACTTATATTGCTCCAATTTTAGGAGTTTCACAAGCACCAGGAATATTTGTTAATGGTTATTATTTATCAGGAGAACAATCATATGCACAAGTTAAAGAAAAAATTGATTTTGCACTTTCTGATAAATCAATAACTTGGAATTATGATAATAATAACTATATTTCAAATATGAGTGCAAACCCTACAGTTACAATAATCTATAATGAGGATCATGAAGTTATTAAAAATAATACCTTAGAATTTATTAATTATTTAAAAACCTCTGAATCATTAACACCAGAGCTTAGAGCTTTCTTTACTAATTTATTTAAGGAAGTTCCTGTTAACTATTATTCATATACCTCAACTAAAGGAATAAACTTAATTGAAGCACTTGATATTCAAGTAATTCCAGTTATTTATATTGAAGGAGATATAAGTAAATCAAGTATAATTTCAGATGCAAATAATAATGAGTTATTCACTTATCTTTTCTTAAAAACAGATGCTGGTGGATATATCTTAAATCAAAAGATTGCATATGATATTCTTGTAACTTCTAAGATTAATTCTGTACACCAAATTATTGATTATTCATTAATTGGAGATGTAGATGATTATGTTATTGGAAAAACAGATGCAAAAGTTGCAGTCTATTTATTTTCTAATTATGATTGTCCAGCATGTGCTAGTTTTGAAAATAATAGTTTAGATAAACTTATGGTTGATTATGTAAACACAAATAAGATTAAGCTTATTAAAAAAGATTTCATAGTAAGTGAGATGTCAGGACTTTATCCTGCAATATTTTCAAGATGCGCTCAAGAACAAAATAAATATCTTGAAACAAATAAATTATTATTTGATTTAAGCACAGAACTTGGAACAGATGGAGTTGTAAAAACAATTATTGCAAACAACCAAGCAGAAATTGATGTTCTTACAAATGAGTATCAAAAAATTATAGCTGCCCAACAGAAATGAATTATTTTCATTTCTTTTTAATTTTTTTATAAGAAATACCTCTTTTTAAAGTTTCTTATTCTAATATTATATAGTGGGCCCGTAGCCTAGTGGATAGGGCAACAGCCTTCTAAGCTGTAGGTCGTGGGTTCGAATCCCACCGGGCTCGCTTTAGATTATCTTTTAATTTTAAGAAAATAGCTAATGTGAAAAAATGACCGATTATAAACTAGAATTTGCAAAGCTTCTTGAAAAAGCAATTTTAAAAGATGAATTTGATAGTTTTAGAATAATTGCTCTAATTGAAAGACCACCAGAAAAGGAAATGGGTGACTTTTCTTTCCCTACTTTTACTTTATCTAAAACATTTAAGAAACCACCGATTACAATATCTGAAGAACTTCTTAATCAATTAAAACAAGAAGAAGGTATGTTTACTTTTTCAAGTGTTGCTGGTTATGTTAATGCAAAAGTGAGTTCAGAAATTTTATTTTCAGAAACAATAAGCGAAGTTATTTCAAAAGGAAA
>JBAWVI010000072.1:0-4169 GCA_037147375.1 archaeon
GCATCTTCTGTTGCTTGGAATGCATCATGTGCATCCATTGCAGAAACCAGAACATGTAATTCAGGTACAATGTCTGGAACATACACATATACTTCATGTTCACCAGTTGCTGCTTTAAATTGTACAGGCACTCCATGGGGTACAATAGATAATGGAGATTCAGTAACTGCATACGCTGCATCTTTACCAGCAGGCGCATGTACATCACAAACTAGAACATGTACAAATGGATCTTTATCAGGAACATACACAGCAACAAGTTGTACAGCAGGTTGTACAGGAACTCCTTGGGGTTCAGTTGCAAGTGGTTATTCTAATACAGCATGGGCATCAGGTACATTAACATATAGTTCTAGTGGTTCATCAATTACAGCAGATATATGTATCTCTGAAAATAGAAAATGTACAAATAAAATTATGTCAGGAACATATAATTATACTTCTTGTACAGTAAATTCATACACAATTACATTTAATTCTAATGGAGGAAGTGCAGTAAGTTCAATAACTCAAAAATATGGAACTACAATTACTGCACCAGCAAATCCAACAAGAACAGGATATATATTTACAGGATGGTCACCAGCATTACCAGCAACAATGCCTTCTGGTGGATTAACAGTAACTGCACAATGGAATAGTAATTCATATTTAGTAACTTGTACATCTACACTTGGTGGTGTTTGTTCTCCAAGTGCAGTATCAGTAATAAGTGGTAATACTAAAGTTATAAATTTAATTCCTATTGGTGGATATTATGTTGTATCTGCATCAGGTTGTGATGGATCTCTTTCAGGTAATACATTTACAACAGGACCAATTACAAATCCTTGTACAATAGATGTAAGTTTTGCACCAATAGTTCCAACTTGTTCATCTGCAAGTGCAAATGGAAGTCCAATAACTGCAACAACAGGTTTTAAAAGAGTTTATGTTTATGGACTTTCAAATTATTCATATAATGTTCAATTTTATGTATGGTCAAGCGTTAATGCTCAAGACGATATATATTATTATTCTGGTGTGAGAGAAGCAGGAGGAACTTGGGGTGGAGGGACATGGTATGCAGATATAGATTTAGCTAAACATCCTGATTTAGGTTTAATTAATGTTCATATTTATATCGCTGATGCTGCTGCAAATCCACATGCAAACGTATGTGGTACTGCTAATTTTACTAGAGTTGCACCTATTTATACAGTTTCAACAACTGTAAACTCTGGTAGCGGTTCTTTTTCCCCATCATCTAGGTCAGTTACAAGTGGTTCAAGTACAAGTTTTACAGTAACTCCTGTTCCAGGATATTTTATATCTTCAATCTATGGTTGTGGAGGTTATCTAGTAACAAACTCAGGTAGCCCAGTATCAAGTACTTTCTATACAGGATCAATTACAAGTGATTGTACAGTAACTGCAAACTTTGGAGTAAAAAATTTAACATATAGTGGATCAACACACACAGAACTTCAATGTATTAATGCAGGAGGAGAAGTAGTATCAACTGTTGGTGGTACATTGTGTAGATTAAATTCATCTTCATGTACGTCTGGTTGGACTCCAGCTGATTATTGGTCAACTACAACTGCAACATGTGTAAATTGGACTCAACCAGCTTTAAATGCATTTTCTCTTACATGTAATATAACCTTAAATTTCCAAGCAAAGCCAGCATCAAGTGGTACATATTGTGGTGCAAGTCATTCTTGGTCAAATTATGGAAGAAATGATTTAGCTTGGGAAAGTGTGCAAAGTGGATGTAGTGTTTTAACAAATAATTGGGGGCCACTATACAGAACCGCAGGTCTTGGTTGTGCAGATCCTGCAATTAGAGTTCAAGGATGGCAAAGTTATATATTCTGTGCTGATGATGGAGTAAATCCTTGGGCTACACCATATATAGTATTTTGTTCAGCTTACTCTCTTCCAGGTACTTGTTATGCTGTAGCACAAAACTTAGGACATATAATATATAATCCAGTACCTGTTCGTACACAAATAGGATGTAAGTAAAAAATTAAAAATATAATTAAATGGTAATAATTATGAATGAAACAATAAATAATAAAACTTTAAAACCAAGTTCATCTGAATCAAAACCAGTAGATGTAAAAACATCTTGGTTTAGTTCTAAAAAACTGTGGATATTTATAATTATTATAGTTATTATTATACTTGCGTTAATTATGTTTTTATATTTTAATTCAACAAAGCCTATTATACCTTATAATAATAATTTAGAAGTACTAGATTGTGGAACAGATATGAATTGTTTTATTGAATCAGCAGCAACATGTAGTTTATCAAAAGTAAATTACAATTCAATTTTAACACAATATGCTAAAATTGCAGAAACAGATGTAATTATCATATCCACATCTAATTTTACTTTAGAGATTAAAGGTTATGAATCTAGTAAGTGTGTTATTAATAAAATAACTAATAATGCGGAAATAACTTATGGTGATGAATATATTAATCAACTATTATCTTCTGGTAGAACAAGCGAGGATATAGAAAAGCAAAGACAAGTACAAGACACTAGTGCAAAAAAAGCAATCGGACAAGGTAATATTTGTAAAGTTAATTTAAATTATTTAACAACTTATTTAAATAACTTAAAAGAAAATACAAGTGCATCTATAGATCCTAATTTCTGTGTTACAACAAAAGATGGGGTAATAATAGATTCTCCATAAGTATTTTTTAATTAGATAATTAATATCTAATTAATTCTCATTTTCTATGGGTTATGTCTCAATTAACTTAAGTGATTAATTAAAGTCGATCTTGCAGTACCTTCTTCTTCAAACAAAATATTGTATATTCTAGTAATTTAGGCTATTTTTTTTCGTACACTTATCTCGTAACCATTAATATATATGTGATAGCCCTAATAATATTGGATTGAAGATTGTCACAAGCATACCTTAAAAAAATCTTTTAGGAAAGGAATTTTGCAAGGGAGCTGTTTCGTCTAGGGGATGGTTTGAGAAGATATGGTGATAATGAATAGGTTCGATAGTTTGAGGGAATAACCTTAATCTGGTGAAGATAAATTCTATAATGATGTGTGTTGATTTCCCTCAATCTTGAATAAAATAAAATCAAAAATTAATTAATCAATATTTAAGTAAATTAAGTAAATCAATGTTTCTAATTCTTGGAGGGATTTTCTATCTATTTTTAAGTGTAGATTTTATGATTTCTGGTTTACATTTAGTTTATATATTTTATCTCTTATATATTATATATAGCTATATAAAAGATTTAGCTTATTTTTATTCAATCGCAAATTCATGCAGGTAGTTATTGCAAAGGTGGCGGAGTGGTCAAACGCACCAGGCTTGAGACCTGGAGTCTCACGACTACGCGAGTTCAAATCTCGTCCTTTGCGTTAAGCCCTTTTCTTTAAAAGAAAAGTGCTTTAATTCCCAAAAGAACAAAAATATAAGTGAAATAGTTATGGAAGTTAAACCAAGCATAACTTATCAAGATTTTTCAAAGCTTGATATTAGGGTTGGAACAATAGAGTCTGCAGAAAAAGTAGAAGGAAGTACAAAATTAATAAAGTTGCAAGTTGATTTTGGTTCTTTCAAGCGTCAGATCCTTGCAGGAATAGGAACAAAGTACAATCCAGAAGATTTGATTGGAAAACAATTGCCAGTAATAGTAAATCTTGAACCAAGAAAAATGATGGGCCAAGAAAGTCAAGGAATGATACTTGCAATTGGAGATAATGATGTTGAAGGGTTGTTACATCCTTCAGAACAAATAAATTCAGGTTCAGGAATACATTAAACATGAACAAAACAAAAATAAATTTTTTAATAGATGTTTTACTTGGGATTTCATTTATAGTTGTAGCAATAACAAGTATAATTTTATTTTTTAAGTTAGCTCCAAAATATACAATACTTCAATTACATAATATTTCAGGAATGATCTTTATTTTATTATCACTAATACACATAGGCTTACATTTTAATTGGTTTCTTTGTGTTACAAAGAGTTTTTTTACAAGTAACAAGCAAGAATGCAAGAAATAAAATCAATTTATATACTCTTTTCACATTAATTATATTATGCAAAGGTGGCGGAGTGGCCAAACGCGCCAGCCTAGAGAGCTGGAGTCTCACGACTACGCGAGTTCGAATCTCGTCCTTTGCGTT
>JBAWVI010000073.1:0-3944 GCA_037147375.1 archaeon
TCATTGGGGATTTAGTAAGCAACTTAAGAAACCACAATGGGTTGTTGATAAAGAGAAGTGTATTCTTTGTGGAACATGCCAAGAAATATGCCCAACTAAGAATATAGTAGTTAAGAAGATGAAAAGAGAAGTTAAGTTTGCAAATAATTGTGTTTCATGTACTCGATGCTATAACTTCTGCCCACAAAAAGCAATACAATACAAGAAAGTTAATCCAAAAGCAAAAGATAAAGGTAGATACACAAGAATGAAGGAGTTTATTTAAGATGAATAATAAATTAAATTATATTTTACTAACTTTAATGTTATTAATTTTAGTTACACCAGCAATATCTGCTCGTTCTTTTTCAGTATCTTCAGTTGATATTTATTATAATCTTAATCAGAATGGACTTGTTAATGTTTCAGAGAAATGGGATTATCAATTAACAGGGTGTTATAAAGAACTATATATTCAAAAGCCAAATGAGTTAGTTATAGAAAACCCAAGTGGTTATTGTACTGGTTCTACTTGCGAGTTTATTTACAAACCAACAGATACAATTTCTGGAGAAAAAGAACTTATCTTAAAAGGAGATTATTGTGATACTTCAGTTGTTGCATATTTTAATTATAACATAAATAATCAGATTTGGGGGCTTGTTGATGGGACACAGTTTTATTATAAATTATATGGTGAAAACACAGAAGTTCCAACAAAAACAAATATAACTTTATTTCTTCCAGGAGACGTAAATCAAACCACTTATTTTATTCATTCAGAGGATTATAACTTAACTAATGATAAAAATATACTGTTTATAACAAAAGATGTAATACCTAATGAAATTATAGAAATTAATTTATTGATGCCTAAAGTTTGGTTTGAAGAAGATGGTTTAGCTTGGGGAGATACAAATGCTACAATAGAAAGTGTTATGCAATTAGAACAGGATTGGAAATCTGGTTATGATGACTATATGGCTCAAACACCAGTAAATAAAACAAAAGCAGTTTTAATTTATTTACTTAAAAACATAATATTTCTTTTAATTGTTAGTCTTATTCTTTTTCTTTGTTGGTTTTTTTATGGAAGAGAATTCAAGAAGGAAGAAGTTGGTTATCTAGGAATATATGAAAGGGATTTACCAGGAGATGAGACTCCAGTTCAAGCAAATTATTTCATAAATGGAAATTTTTCTAAAGATTGGTTTTCTTCAGCTTTATTATATTTAGTTTGGAAAAAATATTATGATATTGAAACTAGAGGTAAATCAGTTGTTTTAATAAAAAAAAAGAATACTAGTAAAGAAGTTCTTCCTGATTACATTTCTGATGTGTATAAATTATTAACTAGCACATTTTCAGATGAGATTGATATAAATGAACTTAAATCAGAATTAACCTATAATGAAGGATATATGGATTTATATAATAAAACATCTTCTGCAAGTTCAAAATGGTTTAAGAATGGGAAATTTTTCGAATATAAAGGTGTAGTTATTTTTGGGATTATTTTTGGGATTGCAATTTTTATTAGTTTTGTATTCTTTTTCTTATCTACACTTATTATGATTATTATATTTGTAATCTATTCAATTAAGATAAATAAGCAAGATATTTTATTTGGAAGATTTACAAAAGAAGGTAGGATTAGAAATCTAAAATGGGATGCATTCAAGCATTATATTACTGATTTTTCAGTAATGAAGGAACATCCGCCAGCATCTGTAATTATTTGGGAACAATATATGGTTTATGCAACTGCATTTGGAGTTGCAAAAGAAGCATCAAAAGTTATTGGACAGATCATGCCACAAAACGTAACAACAGATGCAAAATTCAATTCATTTTCAACATTTGCAATGGCTTCAACAGCAATCTCTTCAATTCCATCATCACGTCCATCAAGCAGTGGTGGTTCTGGATCTCATTCAGGTGGAGGCGGCGGAGGATTTGGTGGTGGAGGCGGAGGCGGCGGTGGTGGAGCCCGCTAAATATAAAAAGGTTATGTATTTCTATTAATGTAATTATATTTATTATAATATTTAAGGAGTTGTTAAGTTATGGTTAATGCACAAAATAAAAAAAAATTAATTTTATGGTTTAAAGAAACAACAATTAAAGATGTTCCACTTGTTGGTGGAAAGAATGCTTCTTTAGGAGAAATGTATTCTACACTTTCAAAGAAAGGAGTACCAATTCCTAATGGATTTTCAATTACTGCAACTGCATATAGATATTTACTTGAAAAATCAGGAATTAAAAAAGAAATTAGAAGAATATTAAAAGATTTAGATACAACAAACATGAAATCCTTAGCAGAAAAAGGAGAAGCAATTAGAACCTTAATAATTAATGCTTCTTTTCCAAAGGATCTTGAAAATCAAATTTATAAGGCTTATCATAAGCTTTCAGAAATAGAAGGTGTTAAGGAAGTTGATGTTGCAGTTAGAAGTTCAGCAACTGCAGAAGACTTACCTGATGCTTCTTTTGCTGGTCAACAAGAAACATACTTGCATATAAGAGGAGAAAAGGATTTACTTCTTGCATGTAAGAAATGTTTTGCTTCACTTTTCACAAATAGAGCAATCTCTTACCGTGTTGATAAAAAGTTTGATCATTTTAAAATTGCATTATCAATTGGTGTTGAGAGAATGGTAAGAAGTGATGTAGGTTCTTCAGGTGTTATGTTTTCAATTGACACAGAAACTGGTTTTTCAGGTGTAGTTGTTATTAATGCTGCTTATGGACTTGGAGAAAATGTAGTTCAAGGTGCAGTAACTCCAGATGAATTTTATGTTTTCAAAGAAACTTTAAATAAAGGATATAAAGCAATTATCTCAAAGAAGATTGGAGAAAAAGCAATCAAGATGATTTATGATAAGAATGCAAAAAATCCAACTAAAAATATTTCTGTTCCTGAAAATGAGAGACATAAATTTTGTATAAATGATGATCAAATTCTTCAGTTAGCAAAATGGGCAATAATTATTGAAGATCATTATTCAAAAGCAGCAGGACATTATAAGCCAATGGACATGGAATGGGCTCTTGATGGAGTAACTAAGAAATTATTTATTGTTCAAGCAAGACCTGAAACTGTTCAATCAAGAAAGAATAGAAATGATTATGTAACTTACACTCTTTCAGAACACAAAGAACCATTTGTTATAGGAACAAGTATTGGACAAATGATTGCAAATGGAAAAGCTAATATTATTAAAGATGTAAAAAACATAAGTAGGTTTAAGAAAGGAGAAATACTTGTAACTCCAATGACTGATCCTGATTGGGAACCAATTATGAAGATTGCATCAGGAATTGTTACAAACAAAGGTGGAAGAACTTGTCATGCTGCAATCATTGCTAGAGAACTTGGTATTCCTTGTATTGTAGGAACCGGAAATGGAACTGAAAAGATTAAGCAAGGAGAAACAGTAACTCTTGATTGTTCATCAGGAGATCAAGGATTTGTTTATAAGGGTGCTTTAAAGTTTGATATTCATTCTGTTGCAGTTAATAAGCTTCCAAGAACAAAAACAAAGATTATGATGAATGTTGGAAATCCAGAACAAGCATTTGAATTATCATTTTTACCAAATGATGGAGTTGGACTTGCTCGTGAAGAATTTATTATTAATTCATGGATACAAATTCATCCTCTTGCCTTAATCAATTATAATAAGATAACAGATAAAGTTGTTAAAAGTAAGATAGATAAGTTAACAATTGGATATAATAACAAAACACAATTCTTTGTTGATAAGCTTGCTTATGGAATTGCAAGAATTGGTTCTGCTTTTTATCCTAAAAAAGTTATTCTTAGATTATCAGATTTTAAAACAGATGAATATGCAAACCTTATTGGTGGAAAGGTATACGAACCAATTGAATCAAACCCGATGATAGGATGGCGTGGAGCTTCTCGTTATTATCAAGGAAACTACAGAGAAGGATTTGCT
>JBAWVI010000074.1:0-3929 GCA_037147375.1 archaeon
GTTCCAATAAATGGAATGTATAGATTATTTATTCCATAAAATATTGCAAATAAAATCATTGGTACAGAAAATAAGATTGGAAGTACAAAATGTTGTACATGTGAGATTCCTTTCTTCCAACCAAGAACATCATCTACAAACCCTACAAACAAAGTTAATAACATAGTTAAAATAATTAATAATAATGCTCTAATATCAATAAAGGTATAGGGAGTAAATGAAATTAAATAATATATTGCAATTGTAAATAAGATTGATAAAGAAAAACCAAAGAAAACAGGAACACCACCAAGTTCAGATACTTCTCTTTTATCGAACTTGTTCATGTCTTTTCCAGTCCATCCTCTTTCTCTTGCTAGTATTATAAATCTAGGAGTTATTAGTAAAAGAATAAACCAAGATAAAAATAATGAAAAAATAAAAATGATAATTGAAAATAATAAATTATAGTCTATCATCTTATCACTTTAATTTTTCTTTATTTACTTTAAATACTTTAACAGTTCCAACTTCGTGAACTGTTGTAAATAAACCATCTAAGCTTGGATCTGAAAACCACATCTTTGCAAACATTGTGTTATTTGCACTTGCGTTTAAGATGTATAAAGCTGTATTGTTTTCTGCTCTATAAATGTACACTGGTGTGTTTTGCATTAATTCATTTGGTTGTGCTTGCCAAATTGCTGGTAGTTTATTAAATTCAGCTTCTGGTATTGTGTTCTGTCCACAAGAATAATTAATTATTCCTGTAATTTCTGTTTTTATGCTTGAACAAGGAAGTGAAGTTCCAAAGTATTTTGTAACTCTCGGATCACTTGTGTTTGTTGTAACATATGCATACATTCCAAATGAACCAAGTCTTTGGAAATAATCTTGCTCAACTGGTATGTAATCTGCTTGATACTTTGTAAGTATTTCCTTTGCTTTAGTAACATCGCTTGTTATCATAAACATTGCAACATCTGAATCTCCTTCCATAAATGAGTTTGTATTGTCTGTTGCAACCTTTCTTTCTGAGAAATATGCAATCCAGTGTCCATAATCCCACCAATTAAAGATATTTGCGTTTACGTCTGTGTTGTCTTTAAGCCAGAAAACTGTATCTTTCCAATCAGGTTGTTCATCAATTGGAGGTACGTTTGTAGAAACAAAGAAAGATCCTGCAGCAATTGAAATTAAGAGTATTGTTCCTGTGATAATTACAAATGCTCTTTTTGTTAATCTATTTCTATCATGTATCCATTCTGATATTAGATAGAATAAGACACCACACCCTGCTGCTATTGGAAGTCCTAAAGTGTATGTAAACTTTAGTTTAAACCAAGCCATGAATAAACTTATTGCTATCCAAAAGAAAAGTAATAAAGTTATATAATCTTTTTTCTTAGTTGTAAATAAGTAAATTATTATTGCAAGTAAGGCTGCAAATGGAACCCACAGCAAGAAACTATATTTTTGTAAGAAAAATTGATGACCTGTGTTTTCTTCTCCAACTGTTGCACCAATAACATCTGTTGAGTTAATATTTGTTTTATCAAATCTATCTATGTTATCTTGACTTATAGGTATGTATTGAGTAACGTAATAAGTTGTATCTTTTATCCATCCTGGCCCATTAAGTAGTGTTGCTCCACCAGCAAACAATATCATAACCACAAAAAAGATCTTTACAAAAGATCCAATCTCATTATTGCTTGCGTTCTTGTAAGCCATGTAAATTACATTAACTACAAAGTAAGCTATCATTATAAGTGGTATCAATAAGAACATACCCCACGTAATTGACATGAGTATAAAAAATATTGCAGATATGACTGCAAAGGTAAGATATTTCTTTGTTGCATGAACATGCTTCATTGCTTTAATAAAGAAAATAAAACCCAGTACTAACCACAAGAAACCTAATGAATCATCTTCAAAGAAACCAGCCATGGTTCTATATACAAATGCAGGAATTGTTGCTGCGACTATTGCCATTACAAAACCAACTTTACGATTGTACATTTCTTTTCCTAAGAAATACATAGCAACCGCTATTAAT
Source organism: archaeon (assembly GCA_037147375.1). Taxonomy (GTDB): domain Archaea; phylum Iainarchaeota; class Iainarchaeia; order Iainarchaeales; family CSSED10-239; genus JBAWVI01. The sequence continues at coordinate 2,042 of JBAWVI010000074.1, forward strand.
GCTCCAAATATTGCTGGAAGAACTCTCGCATAATCCATAAGCAGCCACTTATCATATCCAGAACCTAAGGTTGTTAGCGTATAAATAAAAGAAGTTACAGACCACAGAAATTGAGGTCTTACTCCATATGGTGATCCTCCTTGTTGATAGAATCCAAGTGGATCATTCTCTGGAAGATCTCCTTGTACCATGTACCCAACTGCACGAAGATGCCAATAAGGATCATATTCGTACATGTAATCGTACTTTAATAAATGTCCTCTAATTGAAAAGGCCATTATAAAAATTAGAACAATTAATATAATTAATTTATATTTACTAATGCTAGTTTCTTTATTTTCTGCTTCAATTTCTGACATATAACCACTATTTTACCCCTATAAAATATAATAATGTATATATAGCTATATATCATAATGTATTTAAATGATTAAGGTGTTTATAGATTTATAAATCAAAACTAAAGTAAAGCAAGTCAAGCTCCAAAGAAAATTCTATTTAAAAGTTAAAAGAGCACAATTTTCTCTTTTTAAATTAAATAATAATTTGGTATATAATATAACTTAACATCTATATTTTTCATAATTTTCTATTTAATATTTATATTATTGTATTTAATTAATATACTAACTTTTCTTATAAGTTATAATTACTGAATCTAATTTTTCGTGTGTTTTAAGTACTGTTTTATTAAATAATATAAAATTACATATATTACAACAATCAGTTATTGTTTGAACAAATTTTTCATCAACATTAGCTAAAACAATTATAAAACTAGAATTATATTTTAGAACCCTATAACACTCTTTAAATACATTTATTAAGTGATTTTTAAATGCTTCTTTATCTTTAAATTCATCTAATGATTGTGATTTTAAATTTGTATAATCTAATTTTAACCAAGATAATTGAATATCTGATATAGCTTTATACGAAATATCTGAAAAATAAGGTGGATCTGTAATTATACAATCTACTGAATTATCCATTAAATCAATATTTTCAGAATTTGCAATATATAATTTTTTATCATTAACATTAATATTAAATTTAGACATTTCTTTTTTTAAAGAAAACCCCGCTTGCACCGCATTTAAAAATCCAAACCACACATTAAAATCAATATATTCTTCAGAAATAGAAAAACTATTAGATTCTTTTCGCCCCCACCTGCCGTTTTCTTTTAAGGTATTTAATTTTGTTGACTTACTTAAATTTGAACTAAAACAAAATTTAAAAAAAGCACTATATTTTTTATTTTTTATCTCATCAATTTTATCTAAAATTATACTTAATGCTACTAAATTTCTTTTTGAAAAAAGATCAGATATGTAGTCAACATTTGTTTTGATATTTTCTGGTAATTTATCTTTTGGAATCCATTTAGTAATAATTGGATTAGAAACTAAAAAATCAGGATTATTAGGTAATTTAACTATATTCTTACAATTTGAACAATAAAAACTTGTTTGCTTATCTTTTACATAAGAATATACAATGTAATTTACATTACATTTTGCACAAACATGTTTAGATTTATATAAATTAAAAATATCTTCTTCGATAATATTAACTACATCTAAATATTTGTTTAATTCAATTAAATCCAAATCATCCAAAGTAGAATTAACAATAAATAAACTTAATGGAACTATATCTATCCCAATTGCTTTTCTTTTTAAAATAAGAGATTCAATAATTGTAACCCCTGAACCCATAAACGGATCTAAGATTAAATCCCCACTTTTCGTGTTATTTAGAATACACTCCTGTATAACTTTCCAATATTTCCGTCCATTATATGGATGCACTCCATATCTATCTACTTCTATAATACTTATACCCATAATTAATCCTTTTCAAGTAATAATGATATTTCTGAAAT
>JBAWVI010000075.1:0-3850 GCA_037147375.1 archaeon
ATCATGAAGAAATTAAATTTAGTAAAGAGAAGGTATGGATGATAACTACAGCTATTTTTGCAGTAGCATTTGTTCTTTTCCTTGTACTTTTCTTAACTAGTAATTCAAGTGCAAATAAAGGTAGTGTAACTGGTTTATTTGGACTTGCAAATAATATAGATGAAACAGGTTCTTGTTCAATAACACCTGATGTAAACGCAATTGGTGAAAAGACTGTTGAATTCTTAAGTGCAAACTTCCCTGTTACAGGAATTATATTAAAAAGCTCAGTTCTTGAAAGAGGACTTGTAAATGTTACAATTAATGTTCAAGGACAGGATATGAATATATACACATCAACTGATGGAGAAATTGTATTTATTCCTGGAGGAGCACCAATTTATAAAACTGAATTTGCTAAATTAAAAGCAGAAGCAGATGCTAATGCACAAGCAGAAGCAGCATCAATTCCAAAAACAGATAAACCAAAAGTTGATGTATTTGTAATGTCACATTGTCCATACGGAACACAGATGGAAAAAGGAGTTCTTCCTGTAGTTAACTTATTAAAAGACAAAGCAGATATACAAATTAAATTTGTTAATTATACATTACATGGAGAAAAGGAAACAAATGAACAAATGAATCAATATTGTATACAACAAAAGTACCCTACACAATATTATGATTATTTAGCTTGTTTCTTAGAAGATTCAAATGCAGATAGATGTGTTGCAAAACTTGGATTTGACACAACTGTTTTAAGCGCATGTACAGCAAAGCTTGATACAGATTATAACTTAACAGCAAATCAACCACAGTTTTCAATATATGATGCAGAAAACCAAGCATACGGTGTTACAGGATCTCCAGCAACTGTATTAAATGGAGTACTTGTTAAAGATATGCCAAGAAGTTCACAAGGAATCTTGGACAGAATTTGTGCAACTTATATAAATCAACCAGCTGAATGTAGTACAGCTTTATCAACAGAAACACCAGCTGCTGGATTTGGGTATACTGCAGGCACAGCTTCAACAACAAGTGCAAGTTGTAGTTAATTTCATTAACTACTTCTCTTTTTTCTTTTTTTTAATATAATCCATTTATAAATATATTTTATTACTATTATATACAATATATGAAAAAGAAATAATATATTAAAGATAGATAAAATATGATATTTGAAAGCCTTCTTATACTTAATATTTTTTTAGTTACTTTCTTATTCATAATTCCACCTATTTTATTTTATTTTAATATTGTTAATTATAAGTATAGATTTTATGCTTTAACAGGAATAACAATAATTGCAATAAACATAATGCTTCTTGAAGGTTGGAGTCTTACTGATATTGGATTTAGACTTGATAACTTTGTTCAAGATATAATTCCATATGCATTATTCACAATCGCAATATCTATTCTATTAATAGTAATCTCAAGAAATATATTACAAAAAGAACATAAGATTCATTGGTGGACTAATCAACATCTTTTATGGGCATTTATTCCAATAAGCTTCTTACAAGAATTCTTATTTAGATCTTTTCTAATACCTTTACTTCACAACATATTTGCATCTGCAACAATTATAGTGCTTGTTAATGCTCTTTTATTTATGTTAATACACATAATCTATAAGCACACACTTGTTGATTTGTTAATGGTTTTCCTTGAAGGAATACTTCTTGCAACAATGTATATGATGTATCCAAACCTTATCTTGATTGCACTTGCACATTCAGCACACAACTTTATAGCTTATTACTTTAATTATTTTAATGAATCTAAATTCACATAAAAATAGATTTTATAAACCTTATTCATAGTAATATAATTATGTGTGGAATTGTAGGTTATATTGGAAAAGAAGATGTAATCCCTATTTTAATTAAAGGACTTTATAGACTTGAATATAGAGGTTATGATTCTTGTGGAATTACTGTTTCTGTTAATGGTTCTCTTCAAACTATTAAAGCTAAAGGAAGAATAACAGATCTTGAAGCTAAGTTAAATAAAGTAAATATTAAATCAACTCTTGGAATTGCACATACTAGATGGGCAACACATGGTACTCCAAGTGAAAGAAATGCACATCCTCATTTTGATTGTTCATCAGCAATCTCAATAGTTCATAATGGAATTATTGAAAACTATGAGTCTATTAGAAAGTTATTGATATCTGAAGGTCATAAGTTCATAAGTGATACTGATTCTGAAGTTCTTGCTCACTTAATTGAAAAATTTTATAAAGGAAATTTAAAAGAAGCAGTTATAAAAACATTATCTGAAGTTGTTGGAACTTTTGGTTTACTTGTTATGCATAAAGACAAACAAGAAATTATAGTTGCAAGACGTGGTTCACCTGTTGTTCTTGGAATTGGAAACAATCATGGAGAATATATTGTTGCATCTGATGTTTCTGCTCTTCTTGAGCATACAAAGAAAGTTATATATTTATCAGATGATGAAATAGTAGATATAACAAGAGAAGGATATACAATTAACTCTCTTCTAGATCTTAATAAAAAAGTAGATAAAGAAATTGAAGAAATTAGAATGTCTCTTGATCAGATTGAGAAAGGTGGATACAAGCATTTCATGCTTAAAGAAATATTTGAACAACCAGAAGTAATTTCTCAAGCTCTTTCAGGAAGAATTGATTTTAAAAAGATGGAAGCTAAGCTTGGTGGAATTGATTTAACCTTAACTCCTAAATATTTAAAAAAAGTAAATAAGATAGTAATTGTTGCATGTGGAACTTCTTGGCATGCTGGACTTGTTTCTAAGTTCCTTCTTGAAAAGTACACAAAGATATCAGTTGAAGTTGATTATGCAAGTGAATTTAGATACAGAGATCCAATTATTAATGCAAATACACTTGTAATTGTTATTTCTCAATCAGGAGAAACAGCAGATACTCTTGCAGCTTTAAGAAAAGCAAAGGACCTTGGAGCAAAAACAGTTGGTCTTGTTAATGTTGTTGGTTCAACCATAGCTAGAGAAGCTTGTTGTGGTGTTTACACAAGAGCTGGTCCAGAAATTGGTGTTGCATCAACTAAATCATTTACAAATCAATTAACTTGTCTTTATTTATTAACCTTATACATTGCTAAAAGTATTAAAAAAATGAATGAAGAAGAAGCAAAAGAGTTTGTAAATTATTTAACAAGAATACCTGAGTATGTTAAGTTATCTTTAAAGAAGTTTGATGAAATTAAAATAATTGCAAAAGAAATTGCAAAATCAAATAATTGTTTATATCTTGGAAGAGGTATAAACTTTCCAATAGCTCTTGAAGGTGCACTTAAGCTTAAAGAAATAAGTTATATACATGCTGAAGGATATCCTGCAGCTGAAATGAAGCATGGTCCAATTGCATTAATTGATAAGAACATGCCACTTGTTGTAATTGCAAACAAAGATCAGAATTATGAGAAAGTAATATCTAACATTAATGAAGTTAAAGCACGTGGTGGAAAGATAATTACTATTGCAACTGAAGGGGATGAAGATATTAAGAAGTTATCAGATTATGTTATCTATGTTCCACAAGTTCCAACCTTTTTCTCTCCATTTGTTAACGTAACCATAATGCAGCTTCTTGCATATTGGGTAGCAGAAGAGAGAGGATGTGAGATAGATAAACCAAGAAATCTAGCAAAGTCAGTAACTGTGGAATAACTATAAAATAAAAATTAAAGATACAAAGTAACTTGGACAATAAGATATTATTTGAATATTGCTAATTATTCTAAATTTTTTGCACATAGTATATGTTATAAATTAGTTTACTTATAATATATATAGAAACAAAGTATGTTTTTATTAGGGGGAGATTATATGGTAGTAAAAGAAAAACCAAAAC
>JBAWVI010000076.1:0-3610 GCA_037147375.1 archaeon
CCTATTCCCCAAATGCTTAGAAGCTCTTCTCTTGTTGGGGTTCTTTTCTTAAGGGATAGGAAGAATTTCGTGAATGCAACTAACTTCTTGTATTTTTGATTGAAGTAACCAGCTGGGCGGATGGCTTTCTTGATTTGCTTCTCTGGAGTGTCCAAGAAATATAACATACTTACTGCATTTATTTCTTTTAGATTTGTTATTGCTTTCTCAACGTTCTTCCAAGAAGTGTTCTGGGTTAGGATTGCTCCTACACAGATCTCAAATCTTTCTTGATTTGTTACTGGATATTTGTAGTTCTTTGGGTGATACCCATTCTTTGTTTTAATTGTTGAGAGAGGCCACCATCCTTGTGGGCCATATTCTTTATGTAATGTGGAATATAGTTTTAAAAAATCATATTTCACCATAATTACCATCTATTTTTTGGATAATTTTGCACATCAGTAATATACAATTTAATCTTATTGTATTTAGTTCTTTCAATAAACACATTTCCAATGTTATAAATATCAGTTATACGAAATTTATTTTCAGTAAATTTTTCTACTTTAACTAAGGTCTCTTTTATTTTATTATATTCAATATTTGTAATTAATTTGTTTTCATGTGCAAAACCTAATGACTTGAGATTAGTATAATCATATGCGATAACAGATATATTATTTATCTCATCAAGAATTCCAAACTGAGGTTTTATAATATTAAATCCAGCAGCTTCAAGCAATTTACTTGCAGTAAATTGAGAATGAGCCATATCCTCTACATCTAAATGTTCTATTAATGCCCTCTTTATGAAAAAATAAGAGGTTGTATTATTTTTTTTATCAAAATAAGTAAGATCATATAGTTTATCATGATATGCTCCAGATTTCCCATTTGGATAACTATAATCATTTATTACAAATTTAGAATTTTTTGTTTCTAGAACCTTTCTACCACTAGATTTAGTGAAAATATGTTGTTTTAAAAAAGGCATAAGTTCAGGATTTGTTTTTATTATCTTTAACCCATTTCTTGTGATTAATTTTTGAATACCTGATTTTTCTTTTAAATAAATATAATAATCAGTTGTTTTCTTAGTTTTAATATCTTTTGATAAAATAATCCTATCTCTATTAAGTTTAGTTTTATTAATTTCTCTTTCGGAAACTATTTTTTTGTTTCCTCTCCTTCCAATATTGATAACTAATCTTTTTTTCATATACTCACAAATAAATATGAATCAATAATTATATAAATAGAAATTATAAACTTAAAAACGAAAGGAAGACTCCAAAGATAAAGATTTAATTATAAACGTTATCATTCATTACATCTGTTATATATAGCTTAATTTTATTTTCCCGTATTCGCTCTACAAATACATTCCCACTATTATTTATATCTATCAGATTCATTTTATTCTCAATTAATGATTCAACTTTGTGTAGAGTGTTACATATTTTTTGATATTCATCTTTTGTAATTGATCCATTATCAAGAGCAAATGCAAGAGGTTCTAGATTTGTATACTCATAAGCAATAGCAGATACCTTGTTGATAGGATCAAATATCCCAAAATAAGGTTTTATAATATTAAATCCTTCTGCTTCAAGTAATTTAATTCCAGTAAATTGAGAATCTGCTCGTTCTGATTTATTAAGCATATATGTTCTCTCTCTTTTAATGAAAAATCTGTGAGTAATATTTTTTATTTTATCAAAATAAATTAAATCATATATTTTATCGTGCCTCTTTCCCTGCTCTTTATATGAGTTTTTAAAATCATTTATTATAAATCTTGCATTCTTTGTTTCCAATATCTTCTGACCACTTAATTTATGAAAAATATGGTCTTGAAGAACCTGCATAAGTTCAGGATTATTTTTAATTATCTTTAAGGAATCTCTTGTAATTAGTTTATGTATTTGATCTCTATTCAAAAGATGAATATAATAATCAATTGCTTTCTTTGTCTTACTATCTCTAGCGAGGATTAATTTATTATCAGTACCTGGCCAGTGCTTAGTAATCTTATGCTCAGAAACTAACTTTCTATTTCCTCTCCTTCCAATATCAATAACTAATCTTTTGTTCATAATTAATCAAAATTTATTTAATGCTATGTGAATGTTTATATCTATTCCAATCTTCTTTTTTATGTTTTCTTTTGAAAATATTTCTTCTATTCTCTTTTTTGCTCTTTCTCTTGTTCCTTCTTTCTTTGTTACCATTGGATCAGAATAATGCTTAATATAATTGTCTTTTAGTTCATGTACATACTTATTTACTTCTTTTTCAACTTCTCTTACAATATTAAGATCATTAGGAGAAATAAAATATGATGAATTAGGAGGTGCTAATTGCTCATGATAAGGTTTTAAAATAATTTTTTCTTTCCCTTTACGATTATATTGATATACTTTTAATGTGACTGGATCAAGCAATAGGTTATGCCACCCATAAAGCCCACCAAACTCATGATCAAAGTATCTTTTCCCAATATTTGCTTTTGCAAGAAAAACTTTTCTTTTACCATTAAGTTCAGCTTCTACAAAAAATATAGTTTTAAGCTTTAATGCACGTAAGAAATCACCATATGTTTTATCACAAGTCATTTGATACTTTTTATTTATTATTTTTGTGTTTACAAGACCTGAATTTATTCTTTTCACTTCTCTTAATAAATTAATTTTATTAAAATCTTTAAAAGTTAGAAATTCATATTCAATAACCTTAGAAAATAGTTCAAACTTATTAATATTCATTTTTTTTAAACTAGTTAATAGTTCTTGTGCTTCATTTGGTTTTAGATGACTAAATATTTTAGAAAAATAATTATCATATACTTCCATTTGTTGATCACATATATTTTCAGGAAGTTCTGATTTTTGAAGATGATTATATATTTCCTTTCTAAAATCTAAATAATTCATATTGGATCCTCAATAATAATTAAATTTTTAATAATAAATAAATATGAATCAATAATTATATAAATAGAAAGAGCTTACGCAAGAAATGAAAAAAATTAATATCCTTAAAAATATCCAGACTGATAGCTGATGATTAAAAAAATAAGAAAAAAAATGACAAGAAAAAAGAAGAATATTTGTAGTTGTAATGTTTACACTATATGCAGACAACATAAAGAATTTATGCATTTATATATATTGATTTCCTCGGACTATTAGTATTAGTAGACTTAATCTCTCGTCGAAACTAGAAACTTATATCACTAACCTATCAAACCGGTCTTCTTCCGGAGTCCTTGTCCTCTCTTTCGAGAAGAATGGCTGTCTCGTTTTAGGGACCGCTTCGTTCTTAGATGCTTTCAGAACTTATCGGCTACAGCGTGGCTACTGGACAGTGCCTTGTCAGACAATCCATAGACTAGAGACTGCGACACTTCGTTCCTCTCGTACTAAAAGTATCTTCCCCTCAGACAACCTGCACAACCAAAAGATAGGAACCAAACTGACTCGCATCGTTCTTAACCCAACTAATGTACGGCTTTAATGAGTGAACACCTCCACCCTTGGCTACTTGTGCACAGCCAGGATGCCGTAAGCCGACAGCGAGGTAGCAAACCGCGGGGTCGATGTGAACTCTTACCCGCGACAACTCAATT
>JBAWVI010000077.1:0-3524 GCA_037147375.1 archaeon
GCAGAAAGTCAAGGATATCAAGAAAGACTTTTAGCTCTTGAAAAAAAGATTCAAGAACAACAAACAATAATAACAAACCTTAAATCAAAGATATCTGATATTCAAGATAAATTAAATAATGCAACTCCAGAAGAAAAAGCTAAATTTATTGAAGATAATGCAAGCGATATTAAATCAGACACAATTGCAAAGATAGATAAGAAGATTGAATCATTAAAAAGATTAATTGAAAATATTGATTCATCAGATCTTGATGAAACAAAGAAGGCAGAAATGATTGATTCAATAAATAATAACATAGCAAGTCTTGAAATGCAAAAATCAAACATTGAAAATGCAGAAACCACAGATGAGCTTAAATCATATCTTACAGAAGCAAGAACTGCTGATAATCTTGCAAATAAAGATGTAATAATTTCAAGTCTTAAAAATCAAACACTTGAGCTTGAAATTATTATTGATAAATACTTTGCAACAAATGTAGATTATCAAAATTTAGTAACTGAAATTAATGCATTAAAAGAAAAAGTATCTCTATTGTCAAGTGAATCAACAAATGAAGAAGTAAATTCAATAAAGGATGAATACAAGGCATTAAGAGATAAAGTTAAATCTATTGCACAGGGGAGTGAAGTACAATGAATAGAAAACTAATACTAGGAATAATCATTGCTCTTGTAATCTTAATTATTATAATTATAATACTTTTGATTATGGGACCAAAAACAGATACTTTAGTTAATAACGAAACCCCAAATGATGGAAACCTTGCAAGCGATTTACAAAACCTCTCTTCTGGAGATGCAATCTTAGATCAAAACTTAGACTCAGAAATAGTTGATGTTGGGAAGTAATATTTACTTTCCTTTTTTTTCATATTTTTCTATTTGTCTTTCAACATCAAGCCAAGATCTTGCAATAATTATGTTTTTATCTTTATACTCATTATTCTTGCTTGTAAGATATTGTGTAAACCATATTCCTTTAGTTCCTATGTCTTTACAATCAATAAGATTTGTTAATGAGTCATCTATCATTATATGTATCTTGTGTTGTTTGCAAACTACTGATTTTTTTACTGGCTGATCTCTATGAGATCTATTAACAAGATGTACATCTTTAAATAAATTAGGGAAATATTTATTTATAAACTTCATTGTAGAATCTTTTAAGTGTGCTGACCTTGCTGATATAATATATAATTCATGTTTCTTTGCAAGTCGTCCAATAACTTCAATAGAATCAGTAAGTGGAAGAATTTCTTGGTTTTCAGTATTACAAAAATCATCCCATGCTTCATAGAATTCATCTTTAGACATTTCAAGCATATGGATTTCATCCATATATAATTTTTGAATATGCTTATTATGTTTTTCATTCAAGTATCTTCTAAACCAGACAATAGATGGAGCAAGAACATCATCAAAATCAATTCCAATCTTCATATCATCATCTTTGTTGTTTTCTAGACATTATTTATAGCCCGAAGGAGATTCGAACTCCTGTCACGAGATTCAGAGTCTCGTATGCTTGGCCACTACACTATCAGGCTTTTATTATAATTTTTTATATTTCATCCAGATTTTTTTAATTGGATCTAATGTTAATGTTGATAATACAAATGCAATTGCTGGAATAATTGCATTAAGAAATGGACTAGGGAGTCCAATAACAATAAACACAATAACAATTACAATGTAAGTTAGAATCAAGATTGTGATTTTTCTAGTTAAGCTGGTTTCCCAAGCCTTATCAAGCTCAACCCTTCTATTCCTTTCCTTGATTTTTAGAATATCTTGTTCTAGTTTTTTTGTTTGCATTTATTTCTTCCACATTTCTTTTGCTAGTGCACCTGTGTACATGTACTTTTCAATAAGTGGTTTATTCTTAATCTTGTTTTTTCTATGATTTTCAAGAAATAAATTTAATTTTTCTATAAGATAAATTTTAATTTCTCCACTTGTAATCTTTCCTGCTTTGTAATCCTTATATATTTCTTTAATCTTGTTATCATCTTCTTCAAACAAGACTTCAAGCCAATTATAGACTACACAAATTTCTGGAATTCCACCAAGTCTTCTATGTTCTTCAAGGGTTGGTCTCCCACCAGTAAATGCATACTTCTTAATTTTATTTTCAATAGTTTTTGCATCATCACTAAGATAGATTGCTGTGTTTTTATCTGATGATGACATTTTACCATCCATTCCTTGAAGAGGAGATAATAGTTTATTATGAACTTCGCAAACTTTTTTGTACCCAAGTCCTTCAGCCCTATCTCTTTGTATTCTCCAATATGGATCTTGATCAATTCCTGCTGGAATTAAACAAAACTTATTTTTTTCAAATGTAGTTGGTGCAATTTGAACAAATGGATAAAATGTATGTCCAAGGTTTGTTTCACCAGAGAAACCAAATACTGCTTTTCCTGTTGAAAGATTTGTTTTTTTAGCAAACTCTAATGAAACAGGATACATTTGTTTAATGTACTCTAAATTTTTAAAAATAAATGTTTTATCAGGATTAAACCCAAGAGCAGCAATTTCTTCAATATCTTTATCAGCTTGTGTTTTTACATCTTGAATTGTTAAATCTTTCTTAACTACAAACTTCTCATCATCTGAAAGCATAATATAAACGTTACAATCAAACTCATCTTGAAACCATTTAGTTGTAATAAAAGATATTAAGTGACCTATGTGCATATCCCCTGACGGCCCTCTTCCAGTATAAATGTAAAAATCATTCTTATCTATACTTGGAAGAATCTTATCAAGATCCCTATGAGAATAAATAAAATCTCTTCTAAAGAATTGATGTAGTTTCTTAGATTTAGTTTTAAGTCTTAGTTTTTCCTTAAGCTCTGGAGTAAGTTCACTTGTTCCAAAATCTTTAATTAATTTTTTATAATCAATAGAACCAGTAACTTCCCATGGATTAACATTAAATTCATTTGAATCTTTATCTTCGCTCATAATTATATATAATATGTAAAAGCATTATAAACCTTTTGAACTATATATATTAAGAAAAAATAGGGTGTAAACAGATTATGGACTTTAAAAAACTAAGATTGGATTTTCCTGTTCTAACAAATAAGAAAGAAAAAATTATTTATCTTGAAAGCGCAGCATCTTCTTTAAAGCCAAGGCAAGTAATTGAAGGAATGAATGTCTATTACAATGAGTGCCCTGTTAACATCCATCGTGGAATACACAGACTATCAATGAGAGCATCAGTTATTTATGAAGAAACAATAGACACCACTGCTAAGTTCTTTAATTGTAAACGAGAAGAAGTAATATTTACAAATAACTCAACAGACTCAATTAACATGGTTTCACAGTCTTTACTTTTATCAAATTATTTTAAGAAAGGAGATGAAATCTTATTAACAGTAATGGAGCATCATGCAAACCTAGTTCCTTGGCAAATTCTTTCCCAAAGGTTAGGACTTAAGCTTAAGTTCATTGAAATTAAAAAAGACTTTACACTTGATTATGATGATTTTAGAAAGAAGTTAT
>JBAWVI010000078.1:0-3517 GCA_037147375.1 archaeon
CCGGGCCAAGCCCAAGGTGCGCGAGTACGCAAATATCAGCATCGATACCGGCGGGTGAGCATACTCCGGTAACCGCATCGGACGGCGATCTTGAGAATATCTCAAGCATCGCAGAAGTAATGAAGTTGGCGGAGACCTGCTTTAATATTGAAAATATGGAAGTTTCAATGAATATTTTTGTAGATTATTTATCGAATATTAAAAAAACAAATGATTTTAGTTTATATATTATTAAATTATTATCAACTGATTTTATTGAAAAACAAATATATCCATATGAATTAATTGATAATTTATTATTTTCAAAACAGTTGTCATTAAAAACTCCTAAATTAAATAAAGTCGAAGAAGAAAAATTAATGAAAGAATTAAAAAACAATTTTGATGTAACTCTCATAACACTAAATCCTCATCTTTTTACATTAAAACACAGAAAATTAAACCAAAAACAAATATTAAATTATTTCATAAATAAACTTAAGCTAACTAAAGACAAGCAACATAAAATGGTAATAAAATATTTTATTGAATTTATTGAAAAAGGTGGGAAAGTCAAGATTAAAATCCCTGACATGGAAGATATTAGAACAGAAATTAAAAATGATAGACCATTAATGGTTGCTTTCACGAGTAGATTCTTAACTCAAAACGAGGCTAAGCTTAACTCACATGCAAATATTGTAACTGGGTTTGATAATGATTATGTATATATAAATGATCCTGAAAAAATAATAAGTAAACAAAAATATAAAATAAATGAATTCTTATATGGGGTATATGCAAGCGCACATAATAATATAGATGATGATTGTTTTATGCTTGTAAAACCAAGATAAAAAATAAGTGGATTTATACATAGAAGAAAACAATACATTCTGAATTTCTTGAGAAGAGAGGAACAGAAAAAAAATAATTAGAACTGTCCGACATTTTATGTAAATTACTCTGAAGATGTTTACTTATTGCAAGATATTTTTTAGAAGACTATTTAAATTACTTTCTATAGATATAATTATTATGAACAAAAAACAAATTTTGATTATATCTATTATTTCTATTCTGATTATCATAGTATTACTTGTAATTATTTTTTATCATTCAGATCGTACAGAACAAATAATATTACAAAGTAAGATAGATAATATCGTACAAAAGGATATAAATTTTTTATACAATAACTCTTGTACATTAAAGGATACTGGAACACAAATTATTTTTAATTGTGGTGATTACGTGGGTCCTGGTTATTCAAGTTCAGGAGGAGGCTATTATGAAGATTTTAATAGCTCAGGTATAAATCGTTGTAGTCGAGTAGGAGATGGATACAATTGTGTATTTGAACCATACCCCCAAAAAATTAATCCTATTCCAAAATCCACAGAATTATTGCTAGTAAAGTATGAATTAGCAAATAAATTAGTATATAAAGTTGTTACAGTAAAAGAATCATATACCATCTGTGGTCAATCTAAAGAATGTGTAACTGGCATAGCTAAAGATAGGAACGACATATCATATTGTAACAGTTTGGCACCTGATGAAGGAAGATATTTTTGTTTTACAGATATTGCAGTTTTACAAAAAAATATTTCTATTTGTGATATGATTACTTATTTAAATGATGGTAATCAAGATAAGATTGACTATTATGAAAGTATCAAAGCTACATGTAAATTTAGGGCTGCTCGTGGATATTGAAAAAATTATTAACAATAGGGTGAGTTAAAAATAAAAACCAACAATATATAAATATTTCTTATCACCACTACATAGTAAGAGGGGATAGGTGATTTTATGATTAGTGAAACCCAAATACGAAATGTAATCTCTATCCAAGACTTATCTGTTTCTAAAATTAATTATATTCTTTCTATTTCTGAAGATATTGAAAAATATCCAGAAAAATATAAGAATATACTTGATGGGAAAGTTGTTGCTAACCTTTTTTTTGAACCATCAACAAGAACTAAACTTTCTTTTGAAACAGCTACTAAAAAACTTGGTGGAAATACAATTGGATTTGATGATATTTCTAATACTTCTATTAAGAAAGGAGAAACGTTCTCTGACTCAATTAAAATTATTTCTGATTATTCTGATTTAATTGTTATGAGAACTAAATATGAAGGAGCACCACGTCTTGCATCCGAAATAACAAGTAAACCAATAATTAATGCAGGAGATGGAACAAATCAACATCCAACACAGACCCTATTGGATCTCTATACAATTAAGAAAGAAAAAAAGAGATTAGATAATCTTTCAATAGGTTTCTTTGGAGATCTCAAGTATGGTAGAACAGTTCATTCTCTTATTGAAGCAATTTCTTTATATAATCCGAAAGTTATTAAGTTTATTGCAGATAATAATTTTCAGATAAGTAAAGAATATCTTGATCTACTTGATAAGAAAAACATTAAGTATATTGTTTCAGATACATATGTTGGAAATCTTAAGGATCTTGATATCTTGTATGTTACTAGAGTACAGGTTGAAAGAATTGCTGATCCAATAGATATTGAACCTCTAAAGAAAAAATATACAATAACTAAAGAGGTTCTTGAAAAAGAAGGAAACAAAGATCTTCTTGTTATGCATCCTCTTCCAAGAGTTTATGAGATAACAACTGATGTTGATTCAACAACACATAACATCTATTTTAAGCAAGCAAAGAATGGGGTTCCTGTAAGACAAGCTATATTATGTATTTGTTTGGGACTAGTAGGTGAAAAGATTTATGGATAATACTATTGAACCTAGAAAGATTGGAGTAATAAGTGATGGAGTCGTTATTGATCACATTGATGCAGGAAAAGCAGTTGGAATCTATAAAGCTCTTTGCTTAAGCAAGGTAGATGCTTTAATTGTAATTGCAAAAAATCTAAAAAGCAAGAAGCAAGGAAAGAAAGATTTAATTAAGATTGAAAATAAAGAACTTACAGATGATGAACTAAATAAAATTGCAATCATCTCTGAGCATGCAACAATAAACATTATTAGAGATAATGTTGTTGTAAAGAAATGGGAAGTTAAGATGCCTGAAATTATTGAAAGAATTATTATTTGTAATAATCCTAACTGCATTACGAACGTTGAACCCATCTCAACAAAGTTCAAAGTAATAGACAATAATACGAGATTTAAATGTAATTATTGTGAGAAAATACAAAGCAAGGCACAAATAAAATATTGATTAACTGTCCAAGATAAATTGTAAGATTTAATTTAAACGTTTTAAAAATTAGAATTAAGATGAAAATATTAGGAAAAGAAACTAGAACTTCTTCTAGCTTCTTCTTTAAAGCTTGAGATTAGATTTACTGATCTCTTCTTTTATTATAGCATTCTCTACAGTAAACTGGCTTTCCTTCAGTTGGCTTGAATGGAACTTCACAATCTGTACCACATTCTGAACATTTTGCCTTGTACATTTGTCTTGGTTGGAAACTTCCTCCGCTTCCTCCTCCACCTCTGCTATTGAATCTATTTCCTCTATCTCTGTCTCCGCTATCTCTAC
>JBAWVI010000079.1:0-3517 GCA_037147375.1 archaeon
TTGCTGGAAAAATTATATTCCAAATTTATTTGGAATAAGGATTTCTACAGGGCTTCAAGTTTAAAGAAAATATTTATAAACTAATACATAGTATATAATTATATTAAAATTAATAAATGAGGTATTAACATGATTGATTATACACTTCTTTTAATATGCTTAATAGCTGCTGTGTTTATGTTAGTTGGTGGTTGTGCATTATTAAAAAATAAACAAAAGAAAACTAGATTGTAATTGATAATATGGCAGAAATAATTATTGATTCTAAAACTAAATTAATCTTAGCTGTAGTTTTTGTTATATTCTTACTTGGGACTGGAACTCTAGTATTCCATAAATTAGAACAGTGGGGTTACATTGATTCATTCTATTTTACAACAGTAACATTAACAACTATTGGTTATGGTGATCTTGTTCCACATACAGATATGGGTAAATTAATAACATCTGCATTTGCAATACTTGGAGTTGGAACATTTTTGTTTGCTTTATCAGTAATTGCTCAAAGCTATTTCGATAAAAGATTAAAGAAATTTAAGGATCATCCATTAAAAAGAAAAACAGAAGAAGTAGTTAATGGAACAACTAAAACAATAACACAAGTTGCACATAAATCAATACACCATGTTAAAAAATTAAAGTTTAATAAAGAAAATCTACTTAATCAAAAAGAACATAAAGTGTTTGAAAGAAAGTAAATTATAAAATTTTTTCTCCAAACCATACTGAAAAGAAACCAAGAAATCCAAATATAGCATATATTGGATTAATAAACCACAATGGAAGTGCAAAAAGAATTCCAGCTGGTAATGATGATATCCTCTCTTTTTTTTGTGATAAATAATAAAAAATTGCAAGTCCACCAAATATTAATAAGGTTGGAAGTATATAATGTCTAATAAAATAGAATACCACTCCTATAATTGCAATAATAAACATCATTGGACCATATAGTGGATTATCTATACTAATGTCAGGTATGAATGCATATAAAAAACAAATTAGAAACAAAGCAACTAGACTTGCATTTGTGTGTCCTATTTCAAAATGTCTAACAATAAAAACTCCTATTCCAAAGAATATTGCAGACCAAAATAGCTTACTTATAAAATCCATAACCTTCTAACCCCTATTATATAATAGAATAAAGTGAATAAGTTATTTTAAATGTATAGGTTTCTTCCTTACTATATAAACCTTTCTTTTTTAGGTTTTAACCTAAGTATTAAATAAGCTTTAAAAATTGCTTTGTACATTTAATTTTTATGAAAGATGATAATTTATTTGATAGAGAAACTTTAAAGGCGGTTTCTTCAGACACAAGATCTGGAATATTAAAACTTCTTAAAGAAAAGGATTATACCTTATCTGATATTTCAGAAAAAATGAAGTTAAGTAATCCAACCGTTAAGGAACATCTTGATATTCTTTCGAGAAATCAACTTATTAAAAGAGAAGAAACAGAAAGAAAATGGAAATATTATTCTTTAACATCTAAAGGTAAATATTTTTGTAATAATTATAAAGAAGAACAAAAACCTGTTCTTGAAATGGAGACGAATTATATGAAAAGAAATGTATTAGTTGGAGGTGTTGTACTTTTACTTGCAGTAGGTATAATTATCTCAATACTTGGATTTGGAGCATCTAATAATTTATATACAAGTAATAGTAATCAAGATTCACCTGTATATACATTAAATAGATTCACCTCAGATCAAGAATTAATAACTGCACTTAAGAATTCTGGTAATACAGGAAGAAATTATTATGGAATGATGTTAGATGGAGCTAAAGGAATGGCTATGGAAGCTACATCTGCAGCACCACAAGCAAGTAATGATTCTTCATCATCTGGAAGTTCAGATTATTCAGAAACAAATGTTCAAGTTGCTGGAGTTGATGAAGCAGATATAATCAAAACAGATGGTAAGTATATTTATGCAATATCAGGAAATGAATTTTTCATAATCGAAGCATATCCTGGAGAAGAAGCAAGTATATTATCTAAAACAATACTTGATGATGGATTCTATCCACAAGAAATATTTATAGATCAAGATAGAGTATTAGTTTTCGGACAAGGATCATATGAATTCCAACCACTTTCTACAGATAGTGGAACAGGAAATGAAACTCCTGGAATTATAGAAGTTACAAGATCAATGGAATCTATGTATGCACCTTATCCAAGATATAATTCAGGAACTACAATTAAATTAATTGATGTTCAAGATAAGGAAAATCCAGAAGTTATTAAGACACTTGATTTTGAAGGTAGTTATTTAACTTCAAGAAAAATAGATGAGTATGTTTACTTTGTAGTAACAAGTTATCCTCACTATGATTTTTTAGATAATGGTAAATGTTTAGATATTGTACCATTATATAGAGAAGTTAGTGGAGATGGAAATCAAGAAGGAGAAGTTAGTCCTGTTGCTATGAGATGTACAGATATTGGATATGTTAGACCAATTCAAGGAAATAGTTTTATAACACTTGTTTCTATCTCAATGCTTGATGAAACTAAAGAAATAAATAAAGAAACAATAGTTGGTTCTGGTCAAGATGTTTATGCATCTCTTGAGAACATATATGTTACTCAAACAGCATACCCTGATTATTCTTCACAAAATGGAATAATTGGAGATTTAGTAAAAGATCAAAACATAGATACAACTATTAAAACTGTAGTTACTAAATTTAATTTAGATAATGGATTAATTAAGTTTATTGGATATGGTTCTGTTAAAGGAACTATATTAAATCAATTTGCAATGGATGAATATAATAATTCATTTAGAATTGCAACTACAATTGAAGGTTATTCAAATAATAAAGATACATCTACAAATAACGTATATGTACTTGATGATAAACTTGTAGTTACAGGTAAGATTGAAGGAATTGCTCCTAGTGAAAAGATTTATTCAGTAAGATTTATGGGAAATAGAGGTTACATGGTAACATTTAGACATGTTGATCCATTATATGTTATAGATTTATCTAATCCACAAAATCCAAAGATACTTGGACAATTAAAGATACCTGGTTACTCAGATTACCTTCATCCATATGATGAAACACATTTAATTGGAATTGGAAAAGAAGTTGATGCTTCAATAGATGCAAATTTAGTACATACTGAAGGTGCTGTATATTACACAGCAATACAAGGTGTAAAGATTTCAATCTTTGATGTATCAGATGTTGAAAATCCAATTGAAATGTATAAAACAATAATTGGTGATCGTGGAACTGAAAGTCTAGCAACAACTGATCACAAAGCATTCCTTTTCGATAAAGAAAAGAATCTTTTAGTAATACCAATCACAGTTGCAGAGTTATCTCCTGGACAATCTAAGAGTGATCAAGGACAATACACATTTAGTGGAGCATATGTGTATGATATATCTCTTGATAAAGGATTTGATCTTAGAGGAAAAGTAACTCATCTTGATAGTAATGATGATTCATTATTGAAAGCAGGTTATTACTATTCTGGAGGAGACCTAAG
>JBAWVI010000080.1:0-3497 GCA_037147375.1 archaeon
AAAGAACTTAGAAAAAAGATAGAAAGCATCTGGAAGAAAGATAAAAACTTTGAAAATCTAGTTAAAGAAATGTGCGAATATATATTGAAAACCCAGAATTAATTTATTTTTATTTCATCTCCATCCTTATATATCTTTGTTGCATTATGTATTATTTTACAAGGAATGTTTGCTTCTCTACAAAATATAGAAACGTGACTTAAGAGACTTCCTTCTTCTACAATTATCCCCTTAACATTAAATAGATAGGATAATAATTTTTGATCAAGCTCTTTTGTAATAACTACCTTATTAGAAATTGCTTTTCCGTGAATATCTTTTACTGAATTTATAATAATAACAATTCCTTCTATCTGTCCTTCAGAAATTGTTTTTATCATTCAATACCACACATCTTTTTTAAGAAAGAATAAGTACTTATTATTTGTTTTTCTTTATCTTCATCAGAAATATCTTCCGGAATTGATTTTACATCTTTTATATCAAGTGTTATGTCCTTTTTATCTATTGTCTTGTCTATTCCTAGATTAAACAATATCTTATCTACTGTATATTTTATTTTTTCTGCATCATCATTAAACTCAAGATGCTTAGGTTGAGTTGGTAGCGTACCATAAAATCTATGATTAGTTAAAAAACCAGGTTTTCTATTATGCCCAGTCATAAGATATACTGGTTTTTCATTCATGTAACAAGAAAAAATAAACTTACCAGTAGGTAAATTATATTCTTTATAAAATAAATCATTAATTGTATAAACATTAAATCCAAATCCTCTAAATATAGGATATTCTATATCTGTGTTTATTTCTGCCCATAGAATATATTTTTTAAATGAATTAAAATCAGTTAATTCACTTACATTTAATTCTTTTAAGTAAGTAAGATCTAGAGATTCTTTTAAGGTTGGATCTCTTCTTCTTGAAATTAGTTCATCAAGAACTAAATTGTATATATCACTAGGTGTTTCAAACTTTCTAAAAGATAATAGTTGTAAAATTTGAGCAAGCATAACCTCATGATAAGTACTTATGTTTTGTTCAACAACTGAAAATATATCCTCTCTAAACATATAAAGATTAGGAAAAACATAAACTGCACTTATTGGATATTGATCCTTGACACCATAGATATTTAGATCAATAAATGAGGTTGCAAGTTCATATAGGATAGTTTCTTTAAGTTCAGGATAGTTTATATCATTCATTAGATATTATATGTGTTGAATGGTTTAAATAAATATGTATAGAAAGAAAAACAATCAATCAAATAAAAATACAGTATAAATTTAATTTTGGAATGTATAAGTAAATAACAATATTTAAATATTAATATATACAGTAATAAATTATGGATATAAAAATAAAAAAGATCCCAAAATTAGATTTAAAATTTGCAGATAATTTACAACAACAAATACTGAATCCAACACATAAGAAAAGATATAGACCATTTGGCTATATTAATAAAAGTTATAACCGAAATCCATCTTTATTTATTGGAGCATATAATAAAAATAAATTAATTGGGATTGTTTTTGGCCATATTAAAAAAAATAAAATATTGCTTGGGGAAATGGCAGTTTCAGAAAAATATAGAAACAAAGGTATTGGTAGTAACTTAATTAATTACTTTGAAAAACAAGCAAAATTGTTAAATAAAAGATATATTGAACTTGGTGCATTTGGTAAGGCAGAAAAGTTTTATATTAAAAATAAGTACACACCAATACTATTTGTTCAAATTTATCCAAAAGATGTCCCAAAAGATTATCTTAAATTAAAATTAAATATTATAAAAGAAACAAACTATAAAGATGCAAAGAGATTTTGGATAAAAACAACATACAAACCAAAATTAAAAAATGAATTACAAAAAAAACTTAACGCATTTGATGTGATTTATTTATTTAGAAAAGAATTCTGAGTAAGGTATGATTTGATATAAATCTGAAATAATCTGATTAGCAACCAAATGATGTCTTGTAAATTTAACGATTTTAAATTTGTTTCTGATTTTTAATAAAGCGATATAAATTTGTTTTGAATCTTTTCCCGTATACTCTAAAATTATATTTTTATGAGTAATTATAAAATATATTTTTTTTGTGTCTGATCTATATAATATTTTTAGAGTCATATTTAATTCACTAAACAATAATCTATATCTTCATAAATTGATTTACCCAAAATATCTAATTGGATTGGGCATCTTGAACAATCGTTTCTTAGCTTGCAGTTAGGACAACCTATAATTTGTTGTTTTCTCCAGTTTTTAAATTGACGGGATTGCCACACTTTAATTATATCTTTTGGAGTTCTTAATTCCACTCCAAAATCTGATTTAAAGATAGTATATTCTATCAATGGACAAGGATAAGCAATTCTACTTGTTGATATATGATAATAATGTATACCCGCACCACACTCAAATACATACTTTTTTCCATCTATCCTTTTAAAATCAGAAATATCTAAATCTATATTATATAGATTACACAATTTAGTTAATTCATTTACAAATTCAGTATTAGAAAATAATTTAAATATATTATTTGAATTTATATTTAATTCATTAATTTGGCCACGCCCTTTTTTTAATAATGGACCAATAACCCATTTTTTTACACCCAAATAATGTAAATATTTTGGATATTTTAATAATTTATTATAATTATTTGAATGAACTAGCGTACCTACTGCTACAAAGATATTTTCAGTAGTAAACTTTTTTATCGCATCTATTGCCTTTGTAAAAATGATTTTATTTCTTTTTTTTGGATCTCTAATAAATAGGTGTGTAGCAGGTGTTATTCCATCTAATGAAATCTTAATTGAAAGAAGCATTTTAGAATTATTAATTTTATTAAACAATTCATTAGAAAATAATCCATTTGTAGTTAAACAATAAGGTAGTTCAATATAATCCAAATAATCAATTAAATTCTCAAAATTAGAATATTTCGTGGGTTCTCCACCAGAAATATTAACATAAATTATATTTTGCTTTTTTAAATATAATAATATTTTTTTTAAATAAGAGAAGGGAAGTTCATTTTTTACTAAACCATATGTACCATAACAGTGAATACACCTTAAATTACAATCACTAGTTATAGATATAAGCACATGCAATGGTGCGGATTTTGGTAATGCGGCCTTTAATTTATTTATATTCATTAAAAAATCTATATTCAGTGTTGGTTATGAGCGCAAGGCATACTTTCCATATTTTTAAGTAACTTAAAAACTACTCTTTTATCATTATTTTTAATTTTTTTAGATTCTGTATTAATCGCAATTGCAGCTGTAGATATCATAAAATCACCAAATATATTATCTTTCGATACATATAAAAATCCATCTATTTTATTAAAAATTTAAGTAAGCACTAACTAATTATTCGCAAATTTTAGTTTTACTTATTTAATCAGGTAATGCAAATCCAGGGCCTGGTGCTCGTTCACACATAAACTTTACATAAACTTTTATGTTAAC
>JBAWVI010000081.1:0-3391 GCA_037147375.1 archaeon
AACCATAATCTTTGGAGCTGCGAATTCCTCATTTTTATTAAATGTAGCAGATCCACCAGATCCTTTAGCATCTACTGCGCTTGATACGATTGACTTCATTTATAATACACCTCATTTCTTTTTTCTATATGTTTTTTTTTAAATAAATAATCAGAAAAGGCAGAAAAACGCTTCTTTTCCAATATAACTTGAATAATACAGTTATTCAACTGATATTATATATATATGAAAGTATTTATAAACCTATTGGTGCTTAACCTTTAATTGAGCAGGTTGGGGGGTTTGTGGTCCCTTGTAACCGGAAGTCCACATTACGCCGGAACTATACTTATTAGAAGGGGAATAAGCAATGTGCTACCCTTTATAAAATTGCTGACAATTCGTCCACGAAGATCGAATTTATTAGCTAACCCTGCCAGATCCGGAAGGAAGCAGCAGTATTCTAATGATTTGGTGCTTTATGGGTAACGGATTCGAGATTTTGTAAAGCCAAGTAGTATGTTAAACTGGTCTTCGACTAATAAGTGCTCATAATCTTAATTTCTTCTTTTATTTGCAAACTTTTCATTAACTTATAGTGATTTTTAGGTCTAATTTCAATTAACAACTAATTAGAGTGTAACTTAGGCTCTAATTACTAAATAGAGTGTATTAATAACACTTGTTTTTACCACTAAAAACCATATCAAAATGTAATGTTTATATATATTTTTATATATACTTATATAGTAAACCATTAAGATATTACAAATTTTAATATTAAATTAGAAAGCAGTAATCAGAAAAAAGAGGAGCTGAAGCAAAATATGCCAAATATAAAAGTAACTTTCCCAGATGGAGCTATTAAAGAAGTTGAATCTGGAATCTCCTCAACAGATGTAATAAAAAATCATATTGGGGAGAGATTACTTCAAGCAGCTATAGCTGTTAAAGTAAATTCAAAAACACAAGATCTAACAACTCCTCTAACAACTGATTCTACTTTCCAAGTATTAACATATAAAGATGAAGAAGGAATAGAAATATTCAAACATTCCTCAAGTCATATCTTAGCTCTTGCAATTAAAAAATTATTTCCAGAAGCAAAGCTTGCAATAGGTCCTGCAATTGAAGAAGGATTCTATTATGATATAGAAATTAATAAACCATTTACTGAAGAAGATTTAGCAAGAATAGAAGAAGAAATGTATAGAATAATTAAAGCTGATCTTCCTTTTAGAAGAATAGAAGTAACTCCAAGTGAAGCAAAAAGATATTTA
This sequence comes from archaeon, assembly GCA_037147375.1. Lineage (GTDB taxonomy): Archaea > Iainarchaeota > Iainarchaeia > Iainarchaeales > CSSED10-239 > JBAWVI01. The sequence goes on from JBAWVI010000081.1 coordinate 1,260, forward strand.
GTTGGAGAACCATATAAGCTTGAAATGATTGATGAACTTAAAGCAACTGGTGAAAAAATATCTATTTATTATCTAGGAAATGAATGGTGTGATTTATGTTTAGGACCACATGTTGCATCTTCTGGAAAAATAAAAGCTATTAAATTACTTAAAACATCTGGAGCTTATTGGAAAGGAGATTCCAAAAACAAACAACTAAATAGAATTTATGGAATATCTTTTCCTGAAAAGAAAACTCTTGATGAATACTTAAAAATGCTTGAAGAATCTCAAAAAAGAGATCATCGTAAGATTGGAAGAGAAATGGATTTATTTTCTTTCCATGATGAAGCACCTGGAATGCCTTTCTTTCATGATAAAGGAACATTCATCTGGAACACACTTGTTGAATATGTAACTGAGGTTATGAAAGCAAGAAATTATGAAATAAATAAAACTCCAATAATTTTAAATAAATCTTTATGGTTACAATCAGGACATTGGGATCATTATAAGGATAACATGTACTTTACAAAGATAGATGAACAAAAATATGCAATTAAGCCAATGAATTGTCCTGGTAACATCTTAGTTTACAAAGCACATCAATATTCATATAGAGATTTACCTATTAGAGCTGGTGAATTTGGTTTAGTTCATAGACATGAATTATCTGGAGCTCTTTCTGGACTTTTTAGAGTTAGATGTTTTACTCAAGATGATGCACATGTTTTTTGTACACCTGAACAAATAAAATCTGAAGTTGCAGATTTAATTTCATTTGTTGATGAAGTTTATAAAACATTTGGATTTGAGTATACTATGGAATTATCAACTAAGCCTGATAAAGCAATGGGAGATCCTAAGCTTTGGGAGCTTGCAGAAAATGAATTAAAAGAAGTTCTTAAGAAAACAGGTAAAGATTATAAATTAAATCCTGGTGATGGTGCATTCTATGGTCCAAAGATTGATTTCCATTTAAAGAATGCATTTGGTAAACCATGGCAATGTGGAACAATACAACTTGATTTCCAAATGCCTGAAAAATTTGATTTAACATATGAAGGAGATGACAATCAAAAGCATAGACCAGTTATGCTTCATAGAGCAATACTTGGTTCTGTTGAAAGATTTATGGGTATCTTGATTGAAAAGTTTGAAGGTAAGTTTCCTTTATGGATATCTCCAACTCAAATTACTATCCTTACAATTGCAGATAGGCATAATGAGTATGCAAAAGAACTTGAAACTATATTTAGAAAAGAAGGTTTTAGAGTTGAGTTATCACTTGATGCAGAAACAATGAACAAGAAGATTAGAAACGCACAAGTTTCAAAAATAAATTACATTCTTGTAGTTGGAGATAAAGAGCAAGAGAATAAGACAATAAACGTTAGAACTAGAGAAAATCAGGTTCTTGGAGAAAAGAAAGTTACTGATTTTATTAAAGAACTTCAAGAAGAAATAAGAACAAAGAAGATTTAATTTATCTTCTTTTCTTTCAATTTTTAAATTAGATGCAGGGAAACTTGATTCGAACCTGCAAAAGCACTTGGTAATTTATGTTTAAATATTTTAATCAAATAAATTTTCTTTTTCTAAATTTGCTTGCTTTAAAATAGATAATAAAGTTCCAGGAGATATAGTTTCATGCAATGGAACTACTGTAATATATATTCTTTCAGTAGTTATTTTTTTTAATCTAACATGACTTCCTTTTTGTCCAACTATCTCAAAACCATGTTTTTGTAAAATCTTAATAAGTTCTTTCCCAGAAAGAATTGGAAGTTTACTCATTTCTTTTCCCTTTTAAGCAGGTATTTCCATTGAAAACATTTTTGCTGGGTGTATGTTTTTAATTACTTCTTTTGCATCAACATCTTCTAAAAATAATTCAACTGCTTCTTTAAGATTTGCAAGTGCATCCTTTTCAGTAATTCCTTGACTTACAACATTTAGTTCAGGACAAAGTGCAACATAAAGTTTATCTTCTTTCGTAATTATTGCAGAAAATTTCATATTTTTCACCTATAATAATAATGATTGATTGGATTTAAAAATAGTACCTTGAGTTAGGTTTTACTTGGAGATTTCATAAGATGCAGGGAACAGGATTCGAACCTGCGAAGCACTAAGCACCAGATTTTGAGTCT
>JBAWVI010000082.1:0-3342 GCA_037147375.1 archaeon
GCCTAGAGAGCTGGAGTCTCACGACTACGCGAGTTCGAATCTCGTCCTTTGCGTTTTCTCTTTTTAGATATTAATTCCATACCTTTATATATCTTTTTTTATTATATATACTATAGATATATATTGTAAAACAACTTATCTATAATGATATTTATGTCTGTTGAAAAATATAAAAAAGATGGTGAAGAAGAGGATGACTTCTTCAAACTTATGGAAGAAGGTAAATCTACTGATTCATCAAACCCTAAACCTAAAGAAAAAATTATAGAAAAGGAAAAAGAAAAAGAAAAAGATAAACCAGAATCTAAACCATTAACAACAACCACAACACCTGCATCATCTCCTCTCTCATCAACAAAAGAAATTAAACCTCTTCTCAAATTTTTAATAGATCCAGAAAACCCAAATAAAGTATATATTGGAAGAAAGAAGTCTGTTCAAAAGCAATACGGTAACACAGGTCTTGCGCTCATAGGAAGAGTTGCTGAAGATCAAGAGAAAGATAAAGAAGTTTATCTTGATGGACTTAATCCACACGTTGTGTTCCTTGATGGTGCTCGTGGAACAGGTAAAAGTTATTTACTTGGTGTTATTGCAGAAGAACTTGCAAGAAACAATCATTACATAGGGCAAATAGTTATTGATCCAGTTGGTGTTTTCTGGTCAATGAAATATGAAAATAAAGAAGCTAAAGAAATTAAGATACTTGAAGAATGGGGACAAAAACCAGAAGGAATCAAAAACCTAAAAGTATTTGTTCCTGAAGGGGTTGCAGATAAAGTATCAAAAGACACTTATGATGATACTTTCTCAATGTATTCTTCTCTTCTAACACCAGAAGATTGGTGTATTACATTTGGAATTGAAAGATTCTCTCCTAGTGGATTACTTCTTGAAAAAACAATTGAGTTTGTTAAGAAAGGATATACAGCTGGAACAGGTAAAGAAGGAGATGACTTTAGAAAAATAAAACCTAAAGGTAATCAATTCACTCTTGATAATATTATTGATTGTTTATCAACTAACACTGAATTCACATCTCAAAAGAAAGGATATAAGCCAGACTCAATTAGAGCTCTTGTTTCAAGATTTGATGCAGCTAAATCATGGGGTATCTTTTCTGATCATGGAACAACCTTATCTAAGTTATCAAGGGAGAACCAACTTACTATCCTAGATACTTCATTTTTGGATGAAAACATAACAGCTCTTGTTATTGGTATCTTAGCTAGAAGAATACTTTCAGCAAGAAAGGTTGCTGCAAGAGAAGATGCAAGCAAGAAAATAGAAAACAAAGAAGGAACAAATGCAGATGAATTACTTGAAACAGAGATTCCTCCTACCTGGCTTTACATAGATGAAGCACATACACTTATACCATCAGGAAACACGTTAACACCAGCAACAGCAGGTATCATTGAGTACGTTAAGCAAGGAAGAAGACCTGGTTGTTCACTTGTTTTTGCAACCCAACAACCATCAGCAATTAACACAAAGGTTTTATCTCAAGTTGATATACTTATCTCAAACAAATTAGTATTTAATGATGATATTTCAGCAATTCAAAAAAGAATGCCAGCAATAATACCTGATCAATATAAGGATCCTAACTTCATTAAAACAATTCCATTTGCAACTGCCTTAGTTGGAGATAGATCAGAAGAAACATCAAGAGCTTTTATCATGAGAGCAGCTCCTAGAAAATCTCAACATGAAGGACGTGATGCAGAAACAGTAAGAGATGTAAAAAAACTAAACAATTCTCAAGTTCTAATAATAGCAACAACAATGATTTATAAAAAATTAGAAAAATCAAGAGAACTAAAAGTAAGTTTTGCAAAAGACATATTAGAAGTAGTTAATATAAAATACAGATCAAACATAGAGTTTGATGAAGTTCTAGAAAAACTATTTGAAAAGAAAGTAATCTTAAAGAAAGAAATATTATATTTAGATGTAGTTGAACCAGGAATTACTGAACTAAAAGAAACATTAAAGCAATTAGAACCAAAAGAAAAAGAAGAATCATTTGAAGATATAGAAAATGAATTAGTTACAGAAAAAACAAATTTAATCTCAAAAGTGAAAATACATCAAACATTACCATTAAGAATTAAAAAAGAAAGAATTGAAGAAATTGCAAGATCATCAACAAAAAAATCATTCATTATCTTCTCTCCAAAGGAATATATTAAAAACATAGTTCTAAAATACAGAACAATCTATAAGTTTAATTTCAATGTATTTAATCCTGAAGGGGATTTTAAAAGAGCATCTTGTTACATGGATTCAGTAACTGGTGAGTTCATACATTTCCTTGGAGATAAGTTTCGTGAATCAAGAGGATTTAATTTAGTTAATCATTTAGATGAAATTGATCTAGATATTCTTTTCATTTCTAAAGGAAGTCAAACAACTGAATCAATAGCAAGAGAACTTGATTTAGAATTATCTTTAGTTAAGAATAGAATAGAGACTTTAAAGAAAAGCAATCTTCTTTCAGTTACAGAAACAAGTAAGAAGGAATTTTATAAAACATCATCTAAGTTTGATGTTCCTTTCAATGTTTTCCATAAACTAATGACATCAGTTAGTGATCTTGCACTTAGAAAGCTAGAAATTGAGTTTATTGAAAACATAGTTTATTCTCCAAAGCTCGTTGAAGAAAATCTTAAAAAATTATTTGGAGAAATTGAATTCATTTCTCTTGATGAAGTTTATTGGCCTATTTGGCACATAACTCTTGTAAGTAAAGATGGACGCGAAGAAAGAACAATCTTAATTGATGGTGTTTTAGGTCAAGATATATAATTTAAGGAAAAAGAATGTTTATGGAATTATCTGATTTTATTTTAGATTCATGTAAGGTAACACCTGGCTTCGAGTTTTATCCAAAAAAGAACAAGAAGATAGATATTAAAGATTTAATGAATCATCTATCAACAAATGGTTATTATATTTCAAAAGATAATTCTCCTTTTTACATACATGTTAAAGTAAAGGAAGGGGAGATGACAATCTTCTCATCTCTTAAGATAATAGTCAAGGATTTAACAATAGAGGATCAAGCAAAGAAGATAGTAGGGAATCTCTTAGTTGTAATCAATAAAGCCTCGCTTGTAAAGTAATATAATCTTATTCTTACATAATATATTTAGTTTCTTTTAGGGTTAAGCACTTTTCTTTTCTAAAGAAAAGGGTTATGGCAGAGGTGGCCGAGTGGTTGAAGGTGCTTGTCTCGAAAACAAGTGATGGTGACCCCATCCATGAGTTCGAATCTCATCCTCTGCGTTAAGCCCTTTTCCATGAAAAGCAAAAGCTTTTCAGGGCCCAGAAAAATAT
>JBAWVI010000083.1:0-3299 GCA_037147375.1 archaeon
CCCATTCAAACATACAATGTGCTTTTTCTTTTGCATTAAATACTTTTGTTTGAATGTTTATATTATCTTGTGAAATAAATATTACTTCACCAGGTGATGAATCTCTAATAAATTGAAAATCAAGTGTTTGAATAACAACTGATTCTGATGCAAGAATATATCCATCACTATACTTACCTAAAACAAGAGGTCTAATTCCATGAGGATCTCTTATTGAAAATAATCCTTTGTTTGGAATTATTCCTACAATTGAATACGCTCCTTCTAATATATCTATTATTTTTTGGGATGCTAAAAAAACATCTTTTGTTTTTTTGTATTCCTGTGTAAACACATGTAAGATAAGCTCACAATCAGAAGTTGTTTTAAAAATAATTCCTTGATCTTCAAGTTCTTTTTTTAAATTAAAATAATTTGTAATGTTTCCATTAAATCCAATTGCAATTTTTGTATCATCATCCACAAGTGGTTGAACATTAGTTAAGTCTGTTGCACCTATTGTTGCATACCTTGTGTGCCCAATTCCAATCCTTCCTTTAAGTCCAAGAAGGTCATCTTCAGTAAAAGAATTAAGAACTAGATTATTGTTTTTCTTAAAATAAACTTCCTCTCCTTCAATTGTTGAAATTCCACATGCATCCTGCCCTCTGTGTTGAAGAGTAATTAGTCCAAAATATAATTTAGAAGCTACAGGACTTCCCTTATCAATAATTCCAACAATTCCACACATACTTAATATAATAGATAGATTAGGTTTAAAAATTGTTTTGAGACTACAAAAAGTGTCCAACAAATATAGCAAGAAGTAAAATAAAAATAAAAAAAGAAAAAAGAAAGAATTAGAATGAAACTTTTACATTCTTCTTCTCTGTTTCTGGTGTTTCTAAGAACTTCTTATCTTGGAAATTAAACATTTTTGCAAACATGTTTGTTGGAACAGTTTGTACCTTGTTATTGTACATCATAACTGAATCGTTATAATACTGTCTTGAGTATGCAATCTTGTTTTCTATTCCTGATAATTCTTCTTGTAATTGTAAAAAGTTCTGATTAGCTTTTAAATCAGGATAATTTTCAACTACAACATTTAATATTCCAGAAACTGCTTTAGCCATCTTATCGTCAGCCTTCATTTTAAGATCTCTATCTTTTGCATTCATAGCTTGATTTCTAAGCTGTGTAATTTCAGTTAGAGTTTCTCTTTCATGCTTCATATAACCTTTAACTGTTTCAATTAAGTTTGGAACAAGATCATATCTTTTCTTAAGCTGAACATCAATTTGGCTCCATGCGTTTTCAACATTGTTTCTAGTTCTAATTAAACGATTATAGATTCCAAAAACAATTAAGATTAGCACAGCAATAATTATGAGAATTATTAACCATATAACCATACTTATCTTCCTCCTTTCAATTAAAATAATTTGTTCTATTATATATAGGTAGGAAATATTAATAAAGTATATGTTTTATAAAGGTTTAAATAAAAAAGAAATAGATAAAATAGGAATATTAGTTCCTAATTTTATTTAATATTTTAATCTATTTTAGAATCAGGGCAAAAAACAATCTTCAGGGCAATTTACGTAGTTTTCTCCTTTACTTAGCTCGCAGATATTATTCCCACAAACTGGAGCTGTGTCCATTGAGATTCTATTTACTGCTTGATGACTTTGGAAATAGGCTATGTCTGATCCTTGCTTAATTGCAGGTGATGCATAGATAACATTAAACAAGATACCCATTCCTATGATTGTTATTGCAAGAAAGGTAAGAAACTTTCTGTTGTAAAGTCCATTTAGATATTTTATTTTTTTCATTTGATTTCTCCTCCATGTATGATTAGCCGATATTTATGGTTGTACTTTAAATATACCCAACCAACTTGAATTTTTGATATTCTTTTCAAAAAAGAAATTTAATGAAACCAACTTTTATAGATGATCATATCTTTAAAAAAAGACTTGTTTCAATAAAAAATCTTTCCAATTAAAAACTCATGGACAAAGATAATAATACAATCTAATTAAAATAGAAAGTGCTTTGTTTTTCAAATAAAATCAAGAAAAAAGATTGAAATAAAAAAAATTAATTTACTACACAAAATTATTTTTATATAGAAGTTAAAAATAAGCATGAAAAAAAAATTAATTAAAACTTTTTCCCAGTTAAATTAAAATCATTTGGACTAACAACTGGTGCTTCTTTGCTTATTTTCTTTCTATTACTTGAAATAATATTATTATAATCTATGTTATCAATGTTATTAACATTTTCTATATCTTTTGTATTATTATGATTAATAATTAAAAGTATAGTTATTACAATAGTTAGAAAAAGTAATCCAAGTATTATTGGAAAAAGAGATAATATTGTTTTTGTACTTGCTATATCATTTCCAGGAAATAAGTTTGTTGCCATTCCTTTTGTTTCTGAAATTTGATGTTGATTATATGAATAGATTACAAATATTGTAGAAATTAGAACAAGTAAAATTAATAAAACAATTAATAATTTAAATCTAGTTTTTAATTTTGGTTTAATTGATTTAGATTTAGCAATTAATTCTTTTTTAATTATTTCTTTCACTACCATATTATCCCCTTCAATAATTAATATATATGCTTAGAGGATATATGTTTATTAAAGTATCATTGAAGGCAAAAAAAAGAAAAAATCGAAAGTTAAAGAACTTAATTCTTCTTTAACTTCTTTTCTGTTTTATCAATCAATAATGTAGTCTTTACAACTGAATCTGGATTAAGACTCATTGATTCAATTCCTTCATTAACTAAGAATTCTGCAAAGTCTGGATAATCAGATGGTGCTTGACCACACAAACCAATATATTTCTTCTTCTTCTTTGCAACCTTAATAACTTCTGAGATTAAAATCTTAACAGCTTCATTTCTTTCATCATATATGCTTGTTAAAAGTTCAGAGTTTCTATCAAGTCCTAAGGTTAATTGAGTTAAATCATTTGATCCAATTGAAAATCCATCAAAGATATCAAGGAACTTATCTGCAAGTATAACATTAGATGGTATCTCGCACATTCCAATAATCTTTAAATCCTTTTCTCCTTGCTTTAATCCATTCTTCTTAAGTTCATCAATAACATTCTTTGCTTCGTTTATTGTTCTACAGAAAGGAACCATAACTTGTATGTTTGTAAGTCCAAACTCTTCTCTTGCTTTTTTAATTGCTCTGCATTCTAAAGCAAATCCTTCTCTGTAGTTTCCTTGATAATAACGAGAAGCTCCACGCCATCCAATCATTGGGTTTGATTCAATAGGCTC
>JBAWVI010000084.1:0-2901 GCA_037147375.1 archaeon
CGGGTAGGACTCGAACCTACAACCTATCGATTAACAGTCGATTGCTCCGCCATTGAGCTACCGAGGCATTCAACTGGTTTCGCGCAGTTGACACGCATACGAATTATTTATGGCTTATATCTTACCATTGTTCTTGGGAAAGGTATTGCATCTTTAATTGATTCTGCACCAATTATGTATGATATTAATCTTTCAACTCCCATTCCAAACCCAGAATGTGGAACTGAACCATATCTTCTTGTATCAAGATAAAATTCATAATGCTCTATCTTCTCTCCTTGTGCTAAAAGCTTCTCTTTTATTTTTTCTAAAGATGGTTCTCTTTCGCTTGCTCCAATAATCTCTCCATATCCTTCAGGGCCTATACAATCAAATCCAAGAACAACTTTATCATCTTCTGGATCTTCCTTCATATAAAATGCTTTTACTTCTTTTGGATATCTGCTGATAAGTAAGAAAGTATCATACATCTTTGAAAGCTTATCTTCTTCAATTGTTCTTAAGTCTTTACCCCATTCAACTTCCATACCTTCTTTATCTTTTAATATCTTTAATGCATCAGTGTATGTCATTCTTACAAATGGTTTTGAGATTGCGGTTTCAAGCTTAGTTACATCTCTCTTAAGAATTGCAAGTTCTTCTTTATGTTTTTCAAGAACTGTTTTAATTACGTGCTTTAGAAGTCCTTCACCATAATCTTGAAGTTCATCGAAATCAACCCAGGCTCCTTCCATTTCTGCATGCCAATATTCTGTTAGATGACGAGATGTTTTTGATTTCTCTGCTCTAAAAGATGGAGCGATAGTGTATATCTTTCCTAAAGAAAAGATTGCAGGCTCTGCATAAAGTTGCCAAGTTTGTGCTAAAAAAACTCCTTTCTTTTCAAAGTATGGGACTTCAAACAAGGTTGATCCACCTTCACATTGAACTGATTGAAGAATTGGAGATTGATATTCATAAAAATCTTTACTTCTAAAGTATTCATGAATAGCTCCAAACACAGTTGATCTTATTTTAAGAATTGCACTCATCTTTCTTGATCTAAGCCAAAGATGTCTAACATCTAGAAGAAATTCTTCAGAAAAGTCCTTTGAGATTGGATATGTTTCTGCAATACTTACAATTTCTAGATCCTTAACCTTAAGCTCATAACCACCTGGTGCTCTTTCATCTTTCTTTAGATCTCCAAACACATAGAAAGAAGATTCAATTGTTAATTTCTTTGAATCCGCAAATACCTCTGGTTTGACTTGAGATTCAGAAACAACAACTTGAATTACTCCAGTTTCATCTCTAATCGTTATAAAAACATCTGTTTTTTGATCACGAAGACGATATACCCATCCTCTTAAGTGAACTTCTCCTTCACCTTTCTTAATTGCATCTTTAATTGATGCAAATTTAATTTTTTTATCCATAATTAATTTCTCCTTAATTTAATATTTTATATAATAATAAAGGTTTTTTAAAACCATTATTCTAGTCTAATCCCTTCTTTTAAAAGTTTATAGACCTATGAGTAAATAAAAGTAGTTTGGCTTTAGAAGCCATTAATGCTTTTGATAGATATTTCAAAAACAGTTTTAACATCAGATTTTAATAATGTAGTTTTGTATATCATACTTATATTATGCACAGATAGGTTTTAAAATATAATGATGATAGAGTGTCCAAGAAATATAACAGAAACTATTAGTTAATCAAATGAAATATGTTTGTTATATTTGTTGGACAGTTGTACTTATAATTATTAAAAAATTAGAATCATTAAAAAACTAAAAAAATTAGAAAGAGAAAGAAATTTCTTTCTCTATTAACTTCTGTGTGTTCTCATTTATCTTTCCATGATCTTGGATATCCAGAGTTGTGCTTGTTGCTTCTTCTATCTTCTGCTTGTTTCTAATTAGGAAATCTTTATCGTTACAAGATATCTTTAAGGTTGTTTTATCTTTTGGATTTAAGTTCATTTTCTTTCTTGCATCTTGTATCACTCTTGTAAGCTCACTTCTTTCCCATTCTTCTTGATAGCTTCCTGGTATGTCTTGATCAAGATAGATAACAAGGTTTTCATTTATTTCTTTTGATAAGAAATTACCTTTTGGATCATTCTTCACAAGCTCAATTCTTTCAACATTAATCATATCTTCCATTATAGGAATGAAATAAATTAATTTTGAAATATCATTTGTTTTAACTATTACTCTTGGAAGAATCCACCTAAGTCTTTTCTTTGCATCCTCTCTTAATGATAATGAAGTTGCAATCACATTCTGAGATAGGTTAAAGTTATCTTCAAGATTTTTATTAATTAAATTTGTATTTGAAGTTGGAAGAGAAAGAAGATGGATTGATACTTCTTTTTTGTTTTCAAACTTTTGATAAAGGTATTCTGTAAAATGTGGTGCAATTGGTGAAAGCATTAAAACAATTGAAGATATACAATAACTAAGAACATTGTTCTTCTCTTCTCTCTTTCTTAAAAGCTTGATATAGATTCTACTTAAGTCTTCTAAAACAAACTTTTCAATATCTCCAATTACGCTTGCATATTCTGTTCCCTTGTATGCCTTATGTGAATCTTCTAAGATATCATTAAGTCTTGAAAGTATCCATTGATCTTCAACTGTTAGGTTTTCTTTTTCTGGTTCAAGCTCAAGCACAAAATTTATCTTATCATTATATAGTTTTAAGAAATTTATTGTATTATCAAGTAAGTTAAATATTCTCTTAACATCTTTAAACTTCTTATCATCAACAATTAAGTCTGTTCCTATATATTCTTTTGCAAAATAATATCTGATGTAATCTATTGAATAAAGATTAAACCATTCTTCAAGTGGTTTATCATTACCTTCTGATTTTGAAAGTTTACGTTTTTGTACATCAAGTATCATTCCATGT
>JBAWVI010000085.1:0-2866 GCA_037147375.1 archaeon
AAGACTTAGATAAGGTAACACCTAAAGATATTACAAATTATTTAGTAGTTAATGAAAAGAAGGACTATGCAGAATGGACAAAACAATCATATAAAGTTATGATAAAGAAATTTTATAGATGGCTTGGAAAATATAAGAATAATAAACATTTTATTGAAATGGTTGAAGACATTAAAACAACAGTTCCTAAAACTAAACAAAAATTACCTTCTGATTTACTTACAGAAGAAGATATATTGAAGTTAATTAATTCAGTTTACACTTTTAGAGATAAAGCCTTAATTTCATTATTATATGAAACAGGAGCAAGAGTTGATGAAATTGGTTCTATGCAAATACGAGATTTAACTTTTGATGCTGATGGAGGGGTAGTAATTCTTTCTGGAAAAACCGGAATGAGAAGAGTAAGGATTGTAAGTTCAGAAATTATATTAAAACATTATTTAGAAGAAAGAACAGGAAACAAAACTCAAGAAAGTCCATTATGGACTAAAGAGAATGGAGAGCAAATAACATATGCAGCCATAACTAAAGTAATAAAATCTGCAGTTGATAGGGCAGGTATGCAAAAGCACGTTCATCCTCATTTATTTAGACATAGTAGAGCAACTTTCCTTGCAAACAGATTAACAGAAGCCCAAATGAACAATTATCTTGGTTGGACACAAGGAAGCAATATGGCAAAAACATATGTTCACTTATCAGGGAGAGATGTTGATGATGCTATTCTTTCAATGTATGGCAAAAAACAAAAACAAGAAGTAAATAAAACAATAATGATTCCAATTAAATGTAAAAGATGTACTGAAATTAATCCAGCAGGCGCTTCATTTTGTTTAAAATGTGGGGCTCCATTAAGTGTAGAATCAATGTTAGAAATGGATAATGGAAGAAAGGTTGGAGATGATATTATTGCAAAACTATGGGCAGACGAAGATGTTAAAAAGCTTATTGCTCAGAAAATTAATTTAATAAATACGAAGAATTGATTTTATGAGTGATAAAAAACCCAAGAAAGAAAGTAATCTTACTTGTGCTGGAATGATTAAGCTAGTTTTAAAAGATTATGATTGGTTATCTTTGGAAGAATTAAAAGATAAAGTAAATGTTATTAATCTTAGAGCAAATAAATTTGATTTAAGGTCAGATACCTTCACAAAAGCAATAAATGATTTACTTACAAAAAAGGAAATTACTATAAAGAAAGTTCTTGAATCAGATAATTATTTTGAATATAATCCCCAAAAGGATATCCGAAAATATTATTTTAAATTAATTTCTAATTTTTCATATAAATTATCTCCCCCAATAGAAGCTGGTGAACTAATTGAATTATTAAAAAAAGAACACACCAACTTGTTATTCAAAATGAACGATATACAAAGCATTAGAGAGCATAATGTTCATAATTTAACTATAGAAATTGAAGCATATCATAAAATAGAATATACAAATAAAGACTCTTCTGATTTCTTAATAGATATATATAAATGTAATTCTCCAAATGATGCATATGCCAATTTTGAGCAATTAACTCAATTTAGTATAATTTCTTCTTATACTGATGGAACTTCTGATTTTAAGCGTTATTTGATTCATTCTGAAGATCCAAATAAAGAATATTACACATTAAAATCAATAAAAATTGATTTTCAATTTAAATCATATATAGTGAATACAGATGACTTATTATATATTAATAAAAAAAATAATAGTAATTACAGTTTTAATAAAACTATATTTTTAATCCGCAATTTAGTGATAGTAATATATGATTTTAGACATTATATGGGTTCACACCCTCACATTTCTGAAACGGTAAGAATATTTGATATTATTCAAAACTATATAACTAAATAATTCTTTAAACCCTTGCGAGAAATGATTCATTTAGTACTCTTTTTCTTAAAATTGTTGCGAGTAGGGTTATAAACTATCTTAAACAAGCGAATCATAATAATATTATGAACTCAGAAATTTTATCAAGGTTGCCTTCTTGGATGCAAGATATAATTAAGCTTGATGAGGAGGCAAAAAAACATAATCAGAAACCGAAAGATGAAACCATTGCAATATGTATGACGGAGGGATGTGATGCAAATAAAGAGATTAAATAATGATGAGATAATAAGTTTCGTGAGCGAATTTGCATCTGGTCTTACTCCTTCCAATTTAGCAAAGAAACTTAATTTAAAGCCACAAACAGCAAAGAGTATCCTTTATAGATTATCTACGGAAGGAAAACTAAAGAGAGATTATCTTGGAAATAGGGGTTTCTATGGGATTTCAGTAGGGTTTCAAAATACAGGAGACGGTATTGTTTGGAGAACAGAACCAAAAGTCCAAAATTTTGAACTAATTTATGAAAATTGTGGTATAGGAGAAGAGTTTTATCAACAGAGGCATTATCCATCAGATGAGAATCCAATTTGGAATATACTCGTTCGTTCTTCTAAGACAGGTAATCTTACTGTTCTTTTCTCTGGAGAATTTGGTTATGATTTCTCTTCTGTAGCTGTACTAAGTAGAAACTGCATCGATGAGATTAATACAAAATATGGTTGTACTATTGATATTAATAAATTACAAATTACAAGAATAGAAACATTTAATGATTTTTATAAACTTGGTCTTTCTAAGAATAGTATGTTCTTTACTGATTTTGAAGGAACTATGCTTAAAATTTATGATAAAGGAGATAGATTAAGGGTTGAAAAGAGACTAACTAAAAGAATGCCACTAGATGCAATATTTCAAAATTTAGCAAATCCAGATATATTAAAATATTCTTCTCAAGTAACTGACCTTTCTTTAAAGTTTGATGAAATGTCAAAGCAAGTCAATAGATGTATGAAAAGTATGAAAT
>JBAWVI010000086.1:0-2812 GCA_037147375.1 archaeon
TTTGATTGTCCAAGATTCTTTGCAACATCTCTTAAAACTAGCTTATTATCCTCTGTTTTAAAATTAATCTTGTATTCATCAGGAAGTCCAAGAACAAACTTAATAACACTAATATCAAGATAAGGTAATCTTAATTCAATCTCGTTTTCCATTGTTAGAACATCATCTCTATAGATGTCATTTTCATGAATTTGTTGCAAAAGATTTAAACTATCAAGTAGAACATTATTAGATTCATTAAATCTTGAGTATCCTGCAAATATTTCATCAGACCCAAGTCCAGAAAATAAAACTTTAATTCCATCTTCCTTTGCTTTAGTTGATGCTAAATAGATTGGAAGAGCAACTCCAACCTTTATTGGATTACTTGATTCAATTAATGGAATTATTTTTTCAAGTAATTTAGGAACATCTTTATAATCAACAGAAATTGTTTTTAAATCAAGTTCCATTCCTGTTGCAACCTTCTTTGCAACCTCTAAATCCTTTGGATCTCCAAATCCTTCACAATAAGCAAAGTAACAACTAAATTCAATTCCTTGATCTTTAAGTATCTTAGCTAAAATTACTGAATCAATTCCTCCACTAAATAAAAGCCCAAGCTTTCTTTCAGGAATTCTTTTTTTAATTGAACTAATTAATAGTTTTTGTAATTTCTTGCTTGCATCTTCAAAAGATATTTTTGTTTTGTGTTTTGTGATTTTAATAAATGGTCTATCAACAAACACTAATTTTTTAGTTTTAATATTATATCTAATTACTTTAGTTGGAGATAATAGTTCAATATTTTGAAATCCAAGCTTTTTAAGAGATTTTTTTTCTGATGAAAACCCAAATCCCCCATTTTGTTCATTATAGAAAAACCAAATTGGTTTTTCTCCAATAATGTCTCTTGAAAGAATAACATTATTTCCAGAAACATAACAAAAAGCCCAAACCCCATCAAGTTCATCAAGCGCCTTTATGTTTTCTTTGATTTTATTATTTTCAAGTAAAACAAATAAGGTTTGTGCATCATTTTCTGTTAAATAATTATATTTTTTATTTATTTCCTTCCAATTGTATATCTCACAATTTGCAACTAAATAAGATTTCTTGTTTGTAAGTGGTTGATGAGCAAGAGAAACTATAGAATGGAGAGTGTGCCCAATTGCACATTGGTTGTCTATCATTGTGCTTAAGTCTATTCCTTCTGGATTTTCAAAATAAATAACCTTATGCAAATCACTAATACCACAAGAATCAATTCCTCTATTCTTAATAGTAACAAGAGATTTCTTAGTTAATTCGCTTGCATTATTTATATTAAAAAAACCAGTTATTCCACACATATATATAGTTCTTAATTAAATGTTTTTTAAATAGTATGTAATTAGTTCACTTGTTTTTTCACCTATCTATAACCAAGTATTTTTAAACTTAATTCCCCCTAATATTGTGTAATTATATTATTTTAGAAACAAATTAAATTGCTTAATAATTAACAGGGGGTTTTTATTAAAATGAATAATAAAATTTTAGCTTATTTTTTTGTGGTTCTAGGTTTAATTCTTTTATTTTCTCAAATTTATGCATTAGAATGTGATGAACAAACAGGACCAGCAGGAGCAAACTCACAAGAAGATGGAAAAACTTGCGTTTGTACTCCATTAACAAAAACAGATGATGATGGAACAAAGATAACAACTTATTATGAAATTTGTTCTAGTGGTGTTAGTAAACCAAGAGAAACAATTTCACAAGTCAGTTCAGTAGATGAAAAAACAGATTCACCTATAAATATTGATTCAATACTTTCAAATGAATGTAATTCTGGTGCATCTGCAAATACAAAATCCGGGAATGCATGTATTTCTTATTGGTGGGGAAAGGTAAACTTACATCTTGTAGATGGAGAATGGATAACAGACCCTGATGAAGTCTCAGGTGCTGATATAGATAAACTTGAATATTGTAAAAAGTTCTGGCCAAATACTAATGTTGTTAAAGCTGCTGGAATTAAGAATACAAATGCATGGAAAAATAAAGGTAATCAAGATGGCCCCTTTTATTCTGAAAAAATGGCATATAAATGTATAATTGATAATAGTTTACCATCTTGCACAGAAGTAAATGGTGCTTGTTGTGATGGTGATATTTGTAATGAAGCTTCAGTAACTTGCGAATCAGGTACAACTGTAAAGTTTGTAGGATGCGATGAACAATGCGTTACAAAAGTTAAATGTGTTAAAGAAAACCAAGATTGCAGTGCAGAAATAGAAGTATATAATAAACAAATAAAGGATTTATATGCTCCATATATTGAGTCAATACAAGAAAAACAAACTAATATTAAAAACGCAAGAGATGAAATTAATAACCTCTTAAAAGAATATAAAGATTGTAAAAAGAATAATCAAGAAGACTTAAATACAACAGTAAGAACATCTTCAATAACAGGTAACTTTGGGTTTGCAAATGCATCTCCAATAAGTGCCTCAATAGTTACAAGCATAGATGAGTCTATAGATGTAATGACTGTAACAACATCACCATCTGATTCAAGAACAGTTTCTGGTGGCACTGGTGTTGCAGCAACTACAAACATTTCAGAAGCAGATCAACAATTAATATCCTCTGAAGATATAATTGCTGCAATTGATACTGAAAATAATTCATTCATAACCTCAGTTGATGCAAGACTTGAAACAATTGCAAAAGATGAAAATGTATCTGCTGATTGCTTAGCAATCATTGGCGAAATTAGAAATCAAAAGCAAATAATTGAAACAAATCTTGCTGAACTTAATAAGTTTAAAGAAGATAATCAAGA
>JBAWVI010000087.1:0-2773 GCA_037147375.1 archaeon
AAATATTTTCAATATTTTTAGAATCTGTTAGAGTTAGTTTAATATCTTCTCCAAGTCTCTGAGATACTCCATTTGGACCACTCATTCCTCCCCCACCAAAATTAATAGGAACAACCATAACTGTATTTGTTCCCATTTGATTAAACTGTCCTTCAATTGCATTAAATAAACCATCACTTAACAAAATCAAAGCAATAACAGCACCAATTCCAATCATGACTGAAAGAATTGTAAGACTTGATCTAAGTCTTCTTCTTACAATGTTTTTTAAAGTAAGATTAGTTAATGATTTATATTTTTTTAAACTCATACCGATGTGCTTTTATTTTTTAAATAGAGAGAAAATAAAGGTAAAAAGAAGTAGAACCTTACTTCTTTCCTTTCTTAACCATTCCGAATAATCCTCCAAATGCAGGTTTAAATACTACTCTTATTAACCATTTGATTATTAGGATTAATATAGCAATACCAATAATTATTCCAAGTATTGTTAAAATTAAAGTAATAATACTTGAAATACTATTTTTACCTGTACTTGATTCAACTATATTTACGTTAATAGTTTTTGACATTGTTTGTTCTATTAAACTACTATCTTTATAGTGTACAATTATTGTTAAAGGATATTCTCCTTTATCAAGTGCAAGTGTTTTAAACTTTAATTCAACACTATCATAGTTGTTTTTCTCAATAGAACCTATGAAATAGTTTCTTATGTTGTTTGATATTGGTGTTTGTACTTCTACAAAAACAGATTCTGAATCTATATTTCCTGTATTGTATATTTCAAGTGAGATTGTTTCATCTGAGTTTGCATTTAATGTATTGTTTGCTAAAGATCCAACAGTTAAGATATTAATTACCATTTTTGGTTCATCTTTAATTTCAAGACCAATACTTCTTACTAAGTTATGATCTCCATCAGAGTCCTTGAATGTAATTGTGATTGGAAGAGTGTAGTTCTTCTTGATTGCATCTTTTGAAACTGTTGCTTGGAAATAGAATGTGTTTGTTGCGTCAAGGCTTAGTTTATCAAGATATTGTGTTTTAAGATTTAAAATCTTTACAAAATCATCAGATGAATCACCAAGTGTAACAAATATATCTGTTGCATCTTTCTTTCCAATGTTTTTAATTGTTAGGTCTATGTTTGATGTTCCTCCAACTGTTGCTTTTTCAATGTTTGAAGAAACAATATCAACTATTGCAGAAGACCCTGAAACATCTATATCATATGTGAAAACAGTTGTTATATCATTGTCTCCTCTCTTTGCTCTAAATTCTAGTGCATATGTTCCTGTAGTTGTTTGAAGATCTGTTCTTAGTTTGTATTTGATTATTGTTGTTGCGTGTGGTGCAAGTACAGGTATGATTCCTGTTGTATTAAAATCAATAACTGTAAATGGATATTTTGATTTTAATTCATAACTCACATTATTTGCTGCTGAGTTACTGTTGTTTGTTAATTGAATCCAAAGTTCAAATTCCTCTCCAGAAATAACAGGGTTTGGATTGTAATTGTATGTGTCTGCATCAAGGTTTGATGTGTCATTAATACCTGCTGCAAAATATTGTGGAGCTAATAAAAGCACAAATGCTAAAAGCATAATGCCTATTACGATTTTTTTGTTCATATTTTATTTCACCTTTAATTTCTCATTTTTAGTTTGTTCTAATTATTTCAAAATATTTTTGATTTGTTAGTTTTCTATCAAGTTTTATTTCATTAATAATAAACTCATAATTTTTAGTGAATTGTTTATTGTATAATTCAATAAATCTTTTATATCTTGTTAAGTTTTGAGAATTATCATTTACTTCAATATATGCTTTTCCATGTTTTCTTAATAACAAAGACGTGAGTAGCATATTGTAAGCAACGTGATCAGTGTATACTCCTACACTTAATGGAGCAACAACTAGATCATATTTCCCAATGTTTTCTTTAATTATTTGCTTATCTCTTTTTGGATCAATATTTTCAATAGCTTTATTTATTGAATAATCTTTATTAACTATTTTCTTTTCAATGTCTTTGTCTAATGATTTAGTTAAAGAAAAAACATTTATTTCTGGATTAATTTTTTCTTTTTTTAAAATATCTTTTAATTCAATTAATTCTCTTCCTGATCCAGCTCCTAAAATCATGATTTTTGGATTCTTTTTATTAATACTCTTTAAATGCATTATTGGTAAGTTTTTAAATTTAGTTACATATGTATAATCAAATCTATTCTTTTCTCCAAAAGCTGGCCAATGTTCTTTTTTTTCAATTAAAAATGGAGTTAGTCCTCTTTTTTCAATTCTTAAACTTCCATATCTTTTCAAAGTTATCACTTTTTTATTCTTCATGAAGTGCATCAACTGCTTCCTGCCTTGATGCATTATATGCTGGTAAAAATCCAGAAAGTAAACCAAGGATAAATGAAAATCCAAGTGCAATAAAAACTATATTTAAATTAAATGATAACATTTAATTTAAATAAATTTGTTTTAGTTCCTTCTCAATATGCTCCGGCAAACTGGAACGGAAAAGTATTGATTACATATATCATGGAGAATACCGGAAAAAATTCAAGAGCAAAATTTAAATTTAGTTCGGTAAATACAATGTATCCCTATAAAATTCATAGGATTCCTTGTACTGTAGAAGCAGAGGATTTTGATAATGGAGGAAATGGAATTGCATATCATGTTTCCGATACAACTTCTTTTTCAAATGCTAAAAGAGTTATAGAAAAAATAAAAATCGAAAATTGTTCTGATACACTGG
>JBAWVI010000088.1:0-2754 GCA_037147375.1 archaeon
TATTTATAGAAAATTATTGCTTACATGATGCTGCAATTATTGCATCTTGTCCTTCTGGGTTACCAAACATCTGATTTAAAACTTTTTGAGTTAAGTTTTCTCTTGCAAAATTACAATCTGCTGCAATTGCATCTCCAAACTTCATTTGATATCCACATTTTTCATCTACAAAGCCCTTAACTGTAATTGTTATAGCTTGACCTTCAGAACTCATATTCAATACAGAAGGAACACAAGTAAGAAAGTTAGTACCAAGACAAGCCATATCTGTACAAGTTACTGGACCATCTATAGTTTGTGGAGTTGCTATAGTGTCCTTTGCGTTTGATGGTTTGTTCATAACCATTGCAACTATTACAACGATTACAATTAACAAAACCACAAGCGAAATAATTATCCATTTGTTCATAATGTTTCTCCTTTTTTAATTTTTAATCTTGATTTATAAAAAATCAAGCAATATATTTTGTTTCTAGAAAATAATTAGATTTGTTTCTGTTAGGTAATATAGTAGGTATATTACTTATCCAATTCTTTTTAATCTTATCTATTAACCTAAAAATACATAGATTAAATAAGATAAATTACAATAACTAATCAGCATCTCTTTTTGCCATCTTATTTACTAAATTATATCCAATAGCCATTAAATTACTTTCAATAAGTAATATTATTTTTTCACTAATATTATTTTCTCTTGCAATTTTAGAAAGTGATTTTGAACATTTATTATATTGATTAATTATTGTTGCATCTGTCCATTTCTTTTCAATAACAGGAGTGGTTTTATTTTGTTTAATGTCATCCTCTAAATCTATATAATCATCAATCATTTGAACTAAATAACCAACATCATACATTAAATTAATATGTTTTTTTGGAACACTAGTATTGATTGTACTATACAATAAATCCATGCTTGCTTTAACCCCAAATTCTCTAAGACTTTTTTTACTTGTAATACTTCTTGCTTCTGCATCACACCATTTCTCAAAGTATTTAATTTCTTTATAATTAAGTTTACTTGCTAAATAAGATAATAAAGAAACTAGATTTGATTCATTAGAAGAACCATTAAGAGCATCCTTAATTATTTTAGATCTTTTACTTGGAGAATG
This sequence comes from archaeon, assembly GCA_037147375.1. Classification (GTDB taxonomy): domain Archaea; phylum Iainarchaeota; class Iainarchaeia; order Iainarchaeales; family CSSED10-239; genus JBAWVI01. Next base: position 1,119 of record JBAWVI010000088.1, read on the forward strand.
AATATTTAATTCATGATCAAAAAGATGATCTATTATTACATTAAAAGTTGCTGCGTATATAATTTGTTTGCGCATTTCTTTTGGAAAAGAGATTAAATTTAATACTTTTAAAAAGTATTTTTCATTAAGGTTAAGTATTTTTGAAAAATATCTATATTTATTATATTTTTTACTACTTACAAAAAGCATAATATATGCTCCAAGAGCATAAACTGATGTAGAACCTAGCCTTAATTTAAGATAAAAGGATGTTTCTTTAATTTCTGGACAATATTGATTAACTAAAGGAACTATATATTTATTAAAATCATTATTTGTTTTGTTTATAATAATTGAAAGTATTTTATTATTCGCATCCTTTTTAAAAAAAGTATATAGTTTGTTAATTCTTTTAGCTCTATTCATAAATTATCACATTGTAATATATTAGAATAGAAAAATATATAAAGATACAGAAAATTATGAAAATCAAATAAATCATAAAAGAGGAATTCCTCTTTTATTTGATTCTTCAATTATTTCTTTTGGCCATGCACTTGATTGAACTTCACCTATGTGTGATTTTTCTAAAAGAAACATAGATAATCTAGATTGTCCTATACCACCACCAATTGATAATGGTAATTTTTCTGAAATTATTTGTTTATGATAATCTAAAGTTAATTTATGTTCTTCCTTTTTTTGTTTAAGTTGAAATTTTAAAGAATCTTTATCAACCCTAATACCCATAGATGATAACTCAAGTGCTTTTTTACTTAAACTATCCCAAACTAAAATGTCTCCGTTTAATCCATGTGTTTCTTTTCTTCCAGTCCTTTGAATAGTTGACCAATCATCATAGTCTGTTGCTCTTACATCATGTGGTTTACTATCACATAAATCATAACCAATACCAATAATAAATATAGCACCATATTTTTCTGTGATTTTATCTTCTCTTTCTTTTGGAGTTAATGATGGATAATATTTTTGTAAATCTTCAGAATGAATAAAGTGAATTTTTTTTGGAATTGCAAGTTCTAAACACGAATATTTTTTAGTTAATAATGTTTTTGTTTCATATATACAAGAATATATTTGCTTAACTGTTTTTTTCAAGTATTTAATATCTCTTTCTTTTGTAGTAATTACTTTTTCCCAATCCCATTGATCAACATATAGACTATGCGTAGAATCAACAATTTCGTCTTTTCTTATTGCATCCATATCTGTATATAGGCCTTTACTAATTGGAAATTTAAATTCACCTAACATAAATCTTTTCCATTTTGCAAGGGAATGTACGATTTCAATTGGTTTTTCAGAAAACTTTACTTTAAAAGAAACAGGGGTTTGTGTCCCAGCTAAATCATCTAATAAGCCAGTATCTGCAACTAAAAATTTAGGTGCACTCACACGAATAAGATCTAATTTTCTTGAAAGTTTTTTTTCAAATTGCTTTTTTATAAAATGTATTGCTTCTTGTGTTTGATAATAATCTAGTTTTGGTTTATAATCCTCTGGATAAATTGGCTACATACTTTTTCATAAGTTATTCATCTCCGTTTTTTGTTTTTTTTGTTTTTTTTATTTATGGCGCCCCGGGTAGGACTCGAACCTACAACCTATCGATTAACAGTCGATTGCTCCGCCATTG
>JBAWVI010000089.1:0-2726 GCA_037147375.1 archaeon
TATAAATATATTCTTCTATCTTTTAAGTATGGAGAAACAAATATCTAAGCTTAAGGCACTTATTGTGTCTACAATATTGGTTGCATTAACTGCATATATTGGTTCATTTTTCACTGGAAGGAACACTGCTACTTGGTACCTTACAATTAATAGACCTGGTTTTTTACCACCAAACTTTGTTTTTCCAATAGCTTGGACTATTCTTTTTATTTTAATTGGTATTTCATTTTATTTATTACTAACTTCAAACATTACTCATTTAAGATCAAGAACCACATTAAATATTGCAAAAGGCTTATTTATTGCACAACTAGTGTTTAATGCACTATGGTGTTATCTTTTCTTTGAAGCACATCTTTTATTTTTATCATGCATAGAGATAATTGTGCTTGAAGCATTAATTTGTTTTACAATCATATATTTTTATAAAATTAATAAGACAGCAGCGTATTTGTTAATCCCATATGCTTTATGGGTGCTCTTTGCAACCTTATTAACAATATCTGTATTTGTATTAAACTAAAGAAGGAAGAATTATGAAAAAAACAGAAACTAATAAGGATACTAAATTAGAAAAAATTTATAATAAAAACCCAGAAGGCACACTTGCTATTGCTGCAGGAATTATTTTAATTTTTTCAGCAATGATAAATCCTGTATTTTCTGCTGGTCTTGCAATTGGTTTAATACTTGCATATGGAATATATAAATTTATAATAAACAAAGAAAAATAATTTATTTATATCCATTTATTGTATATAATATAGGTTGAAACATATGTTTTGGAAAAAAAAGAAAGCTAAAAATATAGAAACGAAAAATGTTATTATATCTCTGGATAATTATAGTGATGTTTTTTCTGATTTTGATCCAAGACCATACAACGTTAAAGCAATTTCAAGTGATTTAATATCTGAGCTTGATAGAGTTGATCCTGAACTTAGCTATGATAAGTATCACGTAATTTTTGTTATTCCTAAAGAGCAAAGAATACTAAAGGATGAAATAATTATTAAAAAAAGATTAAGTGAATTCTTTAATAAAGAGTATTTAACTCATAAAGCTCATCAAAATAAAATAATTAAGCAAGGCTCATTATTTATTAGTTTAGGTGTAGTTGTTATTTTTCTTTTCTTTTACTTACTTCCTAAATATCCTTATTTACTAAGTACCTTTTCATTTATTCAGATAATCTTTGAATTAGTTGGTTGGTTCTTATTGTGGGAAGGATTAAACTTGATTGTATTTGATTCAAAAGAAAAACAAAGTGATATTAAATTTTATAAATTAGTTAGTGATGCAAAATTTACATTTGTTAATGATAAACATATAGATGGAGAAAGGAAAAGTATATGAATAAATTTATAAGTTCTATTGGTTTTTTATTTGGAGTTATTATGACTTCATTATTATTAATTGTTCTTGCAATAGTTTACTTTGCATTTTCAATTTGGGTAATTAAAGTTGGAGCTCGTTGGGCAGGTTATGCAGATATATCAGGAGGATATGTTATCTTAACTGCTGGAATAATCACAGCTGCAATATTAATTGGAAGTTCAATTAAGAAATATTAATTTTAAGCAAAAATAATAAACCATACAAGTGATAGGATATGAATAAGAAAACAATTTCTGAAGTAATGTTTTTAGTTGAAGAAATGGCTAAACAAAAGAAAGGATCTTTTTTTATAGTAACTAAAGATAATATTTCAAGTAAGTATGAATTATTATATCCTGATCTTTTTTTAGGAAAAGATGTATCTATTTTTGATAAATCAACTAAACCTGTTCTTTTAGCTTTAGCAGAAACTGATGGAGCAATAATAATTAATGATGATGGTAGAATTATTGCATATGGTGCTAAAATTAAGAAAACAATTGTTCTTTTTGGACATGGTACTCGTCATTCAGCAGCAAGAGGAATATCTACAAACAAGAATGTAGTTGCTATAATCTCTTCAGAAGAAGATGGGCAAATTAGAATATTTAAAGAAGGTAAGCTTCTTGCAGAAATTAATCCAGAAACTGGAAAAGATAGAAAGTTTATGGAAAAGATAGGAGAACTTATCTCAAAACCTGATCTTCAAGTAGCAACAGCTGGAGGAGTGTCTTCTCTTTTGCTTGGACTTAACCCAATTCTTGCTGGAGCAATCTTTACTGGTTCATTTATAATAACTAAGTATGGAATTGCAAGCATTAAAGAGTTTGTTCACACAGGTAAGATTATAGTTAAGAATGAACTAAAAGCAACGACTACAAAAAAGAATATTAAGCTTAAAAATAAGAAATCTTCCAAATAAAATAAAAAGCTTTAAATACATTTCTATTAATATATTTTATAAAAAACATTTTTATTTTTCTTAATAGAAACAGATTTTTGCCTAATTCTTGAAAGAAAATTCACATATTTATAGTCAAAATTAATGGTGTTTATACATGGTAACAGATTCAGCTACAAGATCTATATTAGATTATATGACATTTGATGAATTTCAAAACGTTAAAGACTTTGCTAAAGATAAGGATACTCCTTTTCTTATAATTGACCTTAGAAAAATTGAAGCTAAGTATAATGAACTTAGAAGGAACTTACCTTATGCTAGAGTTCATTATGCAGTCAAAGCAAACCCTCATCCAGAAATTATTAAGCTCCTTGCAGATAAAGGCTCAAGCTTTGATGTTGCAACTATTTTTGAGCTTGATAAGCTATTAGGTTTAGGTGTTACT
>JBAWVI010000090.1:0-2722 GCA_037147375.1 archaeon
TTTTGTCCAAGATCATGTAAGTGCTTTGCTTGAAGAATTGTAGTTGGAATAAAATAAACGCTTACGTTTCTTGAAATTAGATCTTTAACAAGCTCATCAATAAGTTCTTTTTCAAACTCACAAGTACCCATGGATATAACATTATCATGCTTAACAAGTTTAACAAACTCAGATATTATTAATGGTATATTCATATTATCTATCTAATAGTTTACTTTCGTTTGTTTTTTAAAAGTTTTGTTTTTGAGGAAAAGGAGTGGATTTAAAAAGAGTTCAAGGATAATATATATAGCAATGATGATATTTGAACACCTGCTGAAAATCATGATGATAGATGGGCGGGCTGAGCTACTTTAAAACTAAATTTAATTAATTAGTTTATTTCTTCTTTTTATATCTTAAGTCGTGCTCTATCTTTGTAACTCTCTTGTTTAAAAGATCAAGCTTTGATTCCATTACATCAAACTTCATGTCACTTGGAGCAAAGTTACCTATTGGAAGATACCTTAATGCACTTCTTCTTAAAAGATATGCTAAAATAAGATTTCCAATAACAAAAACAATAATTATAAGCAATAAAACATTTGTAAGTACCATAATATTTCCCCCCAATTTTAAACAAACATGTATTTTCCTTTTCTTTTTTCAATAACAAGGCATTCTTCTTTTAAGATTTCAAGAACTACTCTTAATTCATCATCTGGATAATTAAGCTTTACCTTAATATCTTCAATTGTAAATGCTTCTTTTATCTTTAAAGAAAGAAGCTTGTTCTTTACCTTATTGTAAACATCAGCATCAATAACACAATAACTTCCATCAAATGCTTTCTGACCAATTATTTCATTTGATTTTATTCTTTTTTCATACTTCTCTGAAAAGAAAACAGCGTCCCCTTGATTTTTAATAATAATATATCCATTAGTTTCAAAGAAAGAAAGAATATCTTCACTTTCGTAAACCATTTCTCTTGCAGAAGTAAAGGTGTTTGTTCTATCTTTTTCTTTTGGTTTACTTATTGCTTCTTCTCCCTTAAATGAATTTTCTTTTAAAGAAGGAGAATTAACTTGATATATTCCCTTCTTATATTTTGGAAGATGGAATATAGTTATTTCTTTAGCTTTTAACATCTCTTGGAAAATTGAAAGATCTTCTTTTTTAAGAAGTTTTTCAAAATTACCTTCAATCTTATCTCCACCAGAAACAGACTTATCATTTAGAAGAGATATAATCTTTTGTTTAATATCATTTTGCTTTGGTGCTTCTTTTACAACTTCTTTTTGAGTTTGAGTTTGAGCTTGAGAATCTTTATTTACAACTAAGGAATAAACATTTGGAACTATTTCCTTAAATTCAAGCTTGCTATCTCTAAGCTTATCAAGTAATTCAAGGTCTTCATGAACATAATTTATAAAATAAGTCTTGTCTTTCTTAACTATCTTCATAATATCTCCCTATAGAAATATTATTTGTACAAAGAGCTTATATATTCATCTATTTCTTGGAAAGAAACTGAACAACCCTTGATTTTTAGTGCATACATCCCTGCTTTTACGTTCTCTGGAGACTTGAAATCACAAGATAAAAGATTATGTTTGTGAGCGTATGCAAATAAGTCAACTGATCTTAAAACAGAAACTGGACCTATTAGTTTTCTAAACTCAAAATATTTATCTTCATCTAAACGAACATCACTAGTATCATATTTTCTTTTAAAAATATCAATAAGTGCATGTGGTTGTTCAACAAGCATTCTTGTTGTTCTTTCATCAACTGCTAAACAATCAGCATCTGTTAAACCTAAAAGAGCTAAACTTTCAGCTTCTCCTGCTTGAATAATCTTAATTGGTTGTTTTCTAACAAGAACCATATTATTTGTAAGATACATTATCTTATTTGTTCGATCTAATAGTTCTTTTGAAGATGGTGTTACTGTAAAAACATTATCTTTGATTTCTCTTGCAATCCTAATTGCACTTAATTTAAATCTCATTATGTTTTCAACTTTACGTACACACTCATATTCTACGTTTTTAGTAATTATAAATTCTCCAATTGAATCTTTTCATTTTTCTTCTAACAATGAGTTATCATTTGAACTTCTTAATAATGCAAAACAGCAACCGTCTAATAACACAAGTTCTAATCAAAATAATTTAGTTTCTACGGCATCAACATTCTTTCAACCCGAAGAACTTAAATCAGGAGTATTTGATGATAACATGTTTGATTCCATGCAAGGAGGGAGTGTAAATTTTGACGATGGATATTTACATGACAAGGAAGATTCAGATGAATTTGATGTAAAAGATATATGGAAAAAGTTGAAAAATTTAGAACATAATGCTGCCGAAGGTAAGGATGTTGATACGTATAAAGGCATAATAAATCAGTTTGATAGTGATTGCAGCGATGCTGTTGTTGAATTAACAAAATACTTAGAAGAAGCTAAATAGAATAATTTAAAAATACTTAATAATAAGAAAATGCTTAAGACTGAAAAAATAAATAACATCATTGTGGTTTCCTTTAGCAATGTTTCCAGATTGAACGCTTTGGTATCGGAACCAATAAAGGAAGAATTGAAAGGTTTTTTCAATAAGGCGAATACCAAGCTTATTCTTAATCTTGAGGGTGTTCAATTCATTGATAGTTCCGGATTTGGTGTTTTTCTTTCAGTAATGAAAGTATCAAATAACAATTATGGTCATTTCAAAATCTG
>JBAWVI010000091.1:0-2575 GCA_037147375.1 archaeon
TATTATACCCAATATCCTTCATGTACTCAATTGGAAGTTCAAGAGTATCTTCTTGAACAATAACTCTTGCATTCTGTAGGATCTCAAGCATAAGTGCAGTCATAAGTGAAGTTTTTCCTGAACCACGAGATCCAGCAACAAGAAGAGTACAATTACTATTTACAAAGAAAGATAACATTCCTGCTGCAAGAGGGGAAAGAGATTTAACATTAATTAATTGTGGAAGAGTCCAAGGTGTTTCTTTATGTAATCTAAATGCAAATGCAGTTCCATCAGTTGCAAGAGGTCTACCAATAATTGCAATTCTAGTATTAAGATCAGGTAAATCATAATCAAGAATTGGATGAGCATCATCAAATGGTCTTCCAGACATAGCTCTAATCTTACCAACAAAGCTTTCTGCATCTCTATCTGTATAATTAATATTTGTTTGACATTGTCCATATTGTGAATGAACTAAATAAATTGGTTTACTTCCAAGAGGTGAATCTAAATAAACATCAGTAACTCTTTTATCTGATAATAATAATTCTAAAATACCATAACCAATTGTGTATCTAGTTACAATCTCAGATAATGCACTAACATCTTCTGCAGATAAATTAATACTATACCTTCTAGCAACATCTGCAATTGTGCTTTGATAAATTCTTTCAAAATATTTTTTAGTTGAAGTTCCTGTTGTAAGTGTAACCTTTCCTGGTTGGTAATTAGCAACAGTGTCCTTTGTTTTAGTTAAAACAAAATAATGATCAGGAGAAAGTGTGTATTCAGGAGGATTAATAATATACTGATATTCAATCTTATCAGGATGTCTAAATATTTGTACATTTGAATTAAGAACAGGATATTCATCCATTAATTGAAGCTTATCCATGTCTTCAAAGCTTATTCTTGATCCAATGAATGCAGGCTTAATCTCAACTTCAAATAATGCTCTATAAACTTCAGAAAGATCAGAAAGATCAGCTGCCTTAACAAGTAATGGTTTTAAGACTCTAATAAACTTAGTTCTATCATATTCTTCTTTAATTGAACTTAAGTGTTTTAAGTTTGCTTTAAAACATTCGTTACAAGGCTTACCTTGTGATTCATCATTTCTTGATCTATTATTTTCTATTTCTCTAAGTAAAGAAAGATATGATGCAATAGGATCATAAGATAATAAATCTCTTGCAAATTTTAAAATATTATTATGTCTTTCAGGATAGCATTCATCACAATCTATATCCTTAACACCTAAGTGACTTGATACCCAAACAGCTTTATTTTCAAAACTTATTAAAAGATTAACCATTTCTTTTAAATAATTTGTTTGTTCTTCTCTATATACTCTTTCATAAACGTCTGCTAAGATAACTTCGTCAGCATCAACAGTTTCAAGTATCTTCATTACATGATATCTACATCTTGGATCATCAGAAAGAGAAGTATTGTATACACAGTTACGACAATCAAAAGCTAGTTTCTTTTTATTTCCTTCTGTAGTAACAACATAGTTACCAACTGTGTATTTTCCAATCTTCATAATAAATATCCATATTTTATATAATATATAGTAATATCTCTGTTATTATATATATCTTTAAGATTTTTATATATTTGTATTAGTGCTTCCTTTTAATAACTTTTCCTTTTAATAATTATATACTAATTTAGATTAAAAATTAATGAGTTGAATGATTATGAGTGTTACAATGTTAAATGATGCTAACGAGATTTATAAAAAGATTAAACTTGATTCTGGAAAGAGCGATGATGAATTACTTCTAGAAATTGAAAAAATTAAAAGTAAATATCAAGGTCTTCTTTCTGATGTTGGAGCAAACATAATGCTTGCAAAGTCTCTTGGAGTTAATCTTGATCTAAAAAGAACAAATGCTCTTCTTAAGATTTCTGAAATTAATCCTGGGCTTGATGGTGTCTCTCTTTATGCAAGAGTTAAGTCTATTTCTCCAGTTAGAACATTTACAGGAAAGGATGGAGGAACAGGAACTGTTCAAGCAATTTATTTAGGAGATGAAACTGGAGCAATTAAATTAAGCTTATGGCATGATAAAACAAATCTAGTTACTGAGCTTGGACTTGATAAAAACACCTTACTTTTAATTAAAGACGCATATGTTTCAACTTATAATGATAAAACAGAATTATCTTTAAGACAAGGAGGAAGCATAACTCTTGAATCAAATACTTCTCTTGTTCCTAAGTTTTCAGAAAACTTTATGTCTTTATCAGACATCTCTTCAGCTTATGAGTTTACAATAGACACTATTGGAAGAATAATAAATATTTATCCTGAAAAAGAATTTATGGATAAAGATGGAAAACCAAGAAAACTAATCTCTCTTGAAATATCTGATGGTAAGAAGAACATGAGATGTACTTCTTTTGATACACATGTTGAGTTTATTAAAACTAATTTCACAAAAGGAGATATTATCAAACTTTGTGATGTTAGAGTTAAAGATGGTTTATACACTCAAGAAATAAATATTAATTGGAATTCTACAATTATTAAAAATCCAAAAACTATGAAGTTATTCCTGCATTAAAGGATATGATTTCAAATAAG
>JBAWVI010000092.1:0-2543 GCA_037147375.1 archaeon
AGTAGTTGGTGGCGGAATTTGTAAATGCCCTGATAATGGTAACGGAGGCCAATGTAGCCAACATAAAAGTAGAAGTTCATGTGAAGGTAGTACATGTACTGGTGAATTCGGTGGAAATAACACTGGGTGTACATGGGCAACTAGCTCTGGGGCAATAAAGTAGATCTAAGTATCTACTTTTTCCTTTCTTTTTTCTTTATTTATAAAAAACACTATTTCTTAAGAAAAGAAAAGCAATACTTTAAATATCATTTCATATATAATATTAGTGAAAAACCTATTAAAATCAGATTTTTTACAAAAAAGAGGATACAAATTTCTTTTTATATATTTTGGTATATAATTTATATACTAATTTATAATATTTAAAAAACAGGAACTAAAACTTTGAGGTGAGCAAACATGGCATTTTTAGATAAAATGTTTAATAAGAGAGAAGATATAGATATTGAAGACGTTCTAAATAACATGGACGTTGAGGTTGTTGAAGAAGATGTTGACTTCTATGTTAAGCCAATCATTTTACAAGCAAACACAGATATCGAAGCAGCAATTAAGGAATTAAAAAACAGAAACTTAGTTCTTTTAGATATTGAAAATATCTCTAAGAGAAACGCACAGAGAGCTAAGCAATTTGTTGGACAATTAAAAATGTTCGTTGCTGATAACGGTGGAGATATGGCAATGATTTCAAAGAGTAAATTATTACTTGTACCTTCAAAAGTTAAAATAGTAAAAAAAGTAAACTAAATTAAAAAGTAATTTAAAATGGAAATAGATAAGAAACGTTTTCCCATAAACATCAAAGAATCAAAACAAGCAGCTAAAATATTTCAGGATGCTCTTAAAAAAAGAGGGCACGATCATGAAATAAAAAAGGAAGACGTTTATCTTACCATTACACCCTATTGGGTCTCTTTCTTTGATCTTGGATATATTGATAACGGAAAGTATACTCATGTTTCTGGACAACTTGCATTAAATGCAGTTACTAATAACATTAATGAATATATAATTAAATTATTTGATATTGATAAACCTAAAATTTTTAAGAATGTTAATATTCAAAAAGCAGAAAATAATAAAATTATTTTAAAAGAGCCAATCATTAAGGAAGAAGAAGCTAGAAAAACAATTATGAAACACTTAATGCAAAGATATGATGTTGAAGAAAAGAATATATCTCTTTCTGGGGTTGAAGAAATCTTAGTTCCTTATTGGAAGCTTAAAACTAAAGAACATGATAAGCTTAAGTTTGATGCTATTGATGGAAGTGTTAATAATTTTAGAACCATTAATGAAAAGGAAGCAACATATACTGACTTATATAAAGAAATGGTTAGTGATTTAAAAACACCAAGCAATATGTTTAAGTATGTTGGAAATATTCTAAAAGCAATTGGAAAAGGTATTGTTTTTATGATTCGTGAAGCATGGCAACACTTTAAGTTACTTATAATAATTATTGGAATTGCACTTATTATTTATTTCTTATTCTTTTTCTAAAATTAGTTTAATTTCTTCTATTGACTTTGATTTGGATATCTTATCTCTTAAAACACTACTTTTTGGTGCACCTTTAATGAATGGAATAATAGAAACCTTAAACTTTGGAAATGAGGTTGGATTTTCTTCCCAAAGTCTTATGTATTCATGTAATGCACTAAATTTTTCTTCTTTAGTTATCTTTTCTTTGTTACCATTAATTAAATCAAAGATTCCTGGGTTACCAAGTGCTCCTCTTGCAACCATGACTCCATCAAAATCAAGATAATCATTATAATTATCTTCAGTAACATCTCCATTATAGAGGATTGGAATTGGAGATGTTTTTTTTATTTTTCTAACCTCACTTACCTTTGAGGGGGTAGCATAACTTTCCTTAGCACATCTTGCATGAATTGCAAGCGCACTTATTCCAGTTTTAAAAAATGCAGAAGAAATAAAATCAATTTCATTCTTTGAAAAACCAAGTCTTGTTTTAATTGTTATTGGTTTTGTGGTTGTTTCACACATTTCTTTAATTATAGGTGTAACTTTTGTAATATCTTTTAGGAGAGCAGAACCACTTTTCCCAAAAATGATTCGCATAGATGGGCATCCAAAGTTAAGATCAATAATATCAAAATATTTATGTTTATCTATCATTGATACTGCTTCTAACGTTGTTTTTTTATTTGTAAAATCCCCAACTAATTGACAAGAAGTAGGAGAATCTTCTTTTTTGGAACGAAGTATTTCTTCATCAAATAATTCATTTGCAGATAAACTTGCAATGTGATTAGTATGTATCATTTCTGTATAACAAAGCCCACAATTATGAGCTCTTGCAAGTTCACGATAAGGAAGAGTAGAAAATTCTAAGATAGGGGCTAGAATCCCCTTCTTTCTAATCACAACTTTTCCAATTTTTGCCGCTTCCTTTATTAATTCTAAATGCCCCGCGTGTACGGGATCAAATCCGCCGCCCACACATATAATCTTGCTATTTTCTTCTTTATTTTGAATTGTTTCTAATACTTTATTATTTTTGCTATCTTCCA
>JBAWVI010000093.1:0-2512 GCA_037147375.1 archaeon
TAAAATTATAAAAGATAATAGGTTACAAAATGTAACATGTTATAAATCTGCAGAAGGTAAATATTATCAAGATCAAGTAGAAAACAGGGACAACAATACACCACGGCAAATGATTGTTTTTGGTAATAAATTGATAAAAACTAAATTAATAAAAGAGGATGTACAAAATGAAGAAAGTAAAAAACAATACCCGCACCCCGCAATCACGCACCGCATCAAAAGATGCATCGAGCAAAACATTGAAGAAACCATTAAAAAAGAATACTATGAACTATCTAGATAATACAAAAGCAATTCTTGGTCCGTACATTAAGGATCATAGATGGTATTGTATTAAGCAAAGAGAAATGACTGAAATGAAAGTTGTTTTATTAAACTTTCTTCCAGATAATTGTGAATTAAATACTGATATATTTGTTGGACAAGAAATAAGAAACCTTTATCTTATTAAAACAGAGGTTCTAGAATTTTTATCTGATTTCTTTATTCCAAAAGAAAGATTTTTAGTTTAGAAATAAGATTAATTATTTCTAATATTCTAAATTTAATCCATTTACTTTTTTCAGTTATATTTATAAATCCATAGTCTGTAAATATAAATATATATTAGTTATCTTTTTTGTAATAGGGGCATATTTATGATACATAAAAAAAATAAAAATAAAGGTCAAATTTCTCTTGAAATTTTAGCAATTATTGGAATGGTAGTTATTGGTGCTATCTTTCTTGGAACTTTTTATATGTCTGGCCTTAATAAAAAAACAGCGGAAGCAACAGCTATTGAAGATCCAACTGATGGGATGTCAAAATGGGTTGTTGATTCTAATTCTCTTGGTTCTACAGATCCCATAATGATCTCAGAATGTGGTAATGATAAGGTTGAAGGCACAGAACAATGTGATGGTTTAGATATGGGTAAATACACTTATCAAACGTGTGTCTCTCTTAAATTTTCTTCAGGGAATCTTTCTTGTAATGCAGATTGTACTTTAGATACTAGTAATTGTGTAGGTGGAACTACTGGTTCAACTTGTGGAAATGGAACTATACAAAAATCAGAACAATGTGATGGAAGTAACTTAAATGGAAAAACATGTGTATCTCTTGGATATAGTGGAGGAAATTTAGAATGTAAATCAAATTGTTCTTTTGATTTAACAACTTGTAGTAATCTTTATTGTGGAGATAGAATTTGTAATAATGGAGAAGACAGTATTTCTTGTCCAGGGGATTGTTCTGATATTCCAATAGCAAATCCACCAGGAAGCGTATACCCAACATCTCAAAAAGTAACTTTAACTTCTCAAACTCCTGGAACTATTTATTATACAACTGATGGAACAGTGCCAACTGCAAGTAGTAAGAAATATACAGGTCCAATATCAATTACAACAGACACAAATCTTTATGCAAAATCATTTACAACTAGCTGGACTGAAAGTGCGTTAATGCAAGAAGAATATGTTCTTAATGAAATTGCAACTCCTGTTGCTACTCCAGCAGGGAGTGCATATCTTACTCCTCAAACAGTAAGTTTAACTTGTTTAACACCAGACGCAAATATTTATTATTCTGTTCAATATTCATCCGGAGAAACAAGTGTCAAAACACTATATACATCTCCAATATTAATTTCTTCAAATGCAACTATTCAAGCTCAAGCATATAAGTCTGGTTTTGATCCTAGTGAAATCATGACTGAGCAGTATATAATTAATGCAATTGCAACACCTGTTGCAAAACCAGTTGGTGGAATTTATACGACTGCTCAAACAGTAAGCTTAAGTAGCATAACTAGTGGTACATCAATTTATTACACACTAGATGGTTCCACACCAACAACTTCTAGTACATTGTATTCAGCAACTCCAATAGCAATAAGTTCAACTACTATTTTGAAAGCTATTGCTGTGAAAAGTGGTTATAATCCAAGCGAAATTATGACTGAAAAATACACAATAGCAGACACAATTGCAACTCCAATTGCAAGCATACTAACTGGGACATATACAAATAATCAAACCGTAAGTCTAAGCACAACAACAAGTGGTGCTCAGATTTATTATACTATTGATGGAAGCACACCAACTATAGAAAGCCCATTATATTTAAGTCCAATAAGTATAAAATTCACAACAAATCTAAAAGCTATTGCTGTAAAAAGTAATTTTGAGATTATTACAGAAAAAAATGATTTTGAGCAAAGTGGAATCTTAAGTGAAACATATACTATAATTGTTGCAGTTCCTGTTGCATCTTTATTATCAGGAACATCTATAGATTCTGTGACAGTTAGCTTAAGTACTGAAACTATTGGCGCTACAATTTATTACACAACTAATGGTAGCGTGCCAACTACAAGTAGCTTAGTTTATTCTAGCCCAATTACTTTAAATGCAACCACAACATTAAAAGCAGTTGCATATAAATTAGGATACGCACTAAGTGCTGTAATGTCTGCAACATATAATATAAATTATATACTAACATATACTGCAGGACCAAATGGAAC
>JBAWVI010000094.1:0-2397 GCA_037147375.1 archaeon
TATGTGCTTCTTTTAATGCAGGAGCATCATTTACTCCATCTCCAGTCATGGTTACTATTTCTCCATGAGCCTTTAATGCTTTAATTATTCTTAATTTGTGTTCAGGTCTTACTCTTGCAAACACAACAATATTATTAATAATTTTAAATAACTCATCATCTGAAAGTGCATCAATTTCATAACCTTCAATTACGTCTCCATTAAAGATGCCTATTTGTTTAGCAATAGCAATTGCAGTTTCTTTATTATCCCCAGTAATCATTTTTACTTTAATGCCTGCTTTTTTACAAAGAGCAATTGTGCCCTTAACTTCATCTCGTGGAGGATCTTCCATTCCAACTAAACCAATAAACACTAAATTAGATTCTAAATCATTATCAAAATTTTTATATGCAAAGCCAAGTGTTCTTAATCCCTTTTCAGTAAAACCTTTATTTACAAGTAAAATTTGATCTACATCTTTTTTAGTTAACTTTAGTATTTTTCCTTCTTTTTGCAAATGAGTACAATTTTTTAATAAAATTTCTATTGCTCCTTTAGCATAAACTGTTTTTTTATTATTTTCTAGAACCAGTACACTCATTGTTTTTTTTTCAGAAGTAAAGGGAATCTCATTTTCTCTAATTACATTAAAATCTTCTTTGTGAACATCTACTTTTGAAGACAATACTAAAAGTGCAGCCTCTGTTGGAGTTCCATATATTTTATAGCTTAAATCATTTTCAATTTCAGTTATGTTTGAA
Source organism: archaeon (assembly GCA_037147375.1). Lineage (GTDB taxonomy): Archaea > Iainarchaeota > Iainarchaeia > Iainarchaeales > CSSED10-239 > JBAWVI01. The sequence goes on from JBAWVI010000094.1 coordinate 744, forward strand.
TCATTACATAGAACTGCTGTCTTTACAAGTAAAGACAAATCATTTTCAATATTTAGTTGTATTTTTTTAGTATTACAAGTTATTAATCCATTTTTTTCAAAACCAATACCACTTACTTCGTAAAACTTATTATCAATATAAATATTTCTAACAGTCATTTCTCCTTTAGTAATTGTTCCTGTTTTATCAGAACAAATTACTGTTGTTTCTCCAAGTGTTTCAATAATTGACATTCTATTTACAATTGCATTCTTTTTTGCCATCCTATATGCTCCTAATGATAAAGTAGTTATTAAGACTACAGGGAATTCTTCTGGAAATGAGGATACAGCAATTGCTATAATTAGAATCATTACATCTATAATTACTTTTTTTGTAATCATTGGGCTTTGTAATAAAACAAATATTCCAGTTAAAACTGCAAGAGATAATCCTATTATTGATAAAATTCTAGTTATTTTATTTAATTTCTTTTGTAAAGGTAATTCCTTTTCAGTTTTCGAAATTAAGCTTGCTATCTTTCCAAATTTAGTATTCATACCTGTGTGTATTACTCTTACCACACATTTACCACTTACAATAAACGAACCCATGTATACTTTGTTTTCATCTATGTATTCTCCTTTTTCAAAAACCTTCTTGTTTACTTCTTTAGATTCTCCTGTTAGAATGGATTCATCAACTAATAGATTATTTTGAGATAAAATTAAAGCATCAGCAGGAATTCTTTCTCCTGTTCTTAAGATAAGTATGTCATCAGGCACAATTAAAGAAGATAAGATTTCTTGTTCCTTTGAATCTCTTAGAACTAGGGTTACTGGAACTATCATTTTTTTTAAGAGGGTAATTGCTTTTTCAGCTTTATATTCTTGAATAAAACCAATTGATATGATTAATGAAATTACTCCAGCAATCACGTATGATGTTACAAACTCACCAACTATAAATGCTAAGATTGTTGCGCAAAATAATAAATAAACTATAAAATTATTTTTTACTTGTCTAAAGAGAATTATAAACCAAGATACTTTATTAACATCTTTAATTTCATTTAATCCAAATTTAATTAAATTATTTTTTGCTTCTTGCGTACTAAGTCCAGTATATACCATAAACATCAAATAATTAGTTTTTTAAGTAATATATAATTTAGATATACAGATTTATAAAGATATTTATTAAAAATAGAAAAAATTAGATGCCTCGAAGCAGAATTGAACTGCCGATCTCCAGATTATGAGTCTGGCGCTTTAACCGCTAAGCTACCGAGGCGTTTGCTTTTTTACTTTTTCTTTTTTCTTTAAAATAAATCTTGAAAAGAAAATATATTCAAAGAAAACTAGAACTATATATATTTTAGATACAAATTATTTATATATGTTTTGAAAGGACTCTTCTCTTTAATCTAAAGGCATCATTTCCTTGTAATTGCTTTTATCTGATTCTTTGATTCATCAAATAAGTAAACTACGTCTGCAAGCCCTAAAAAAAGACCAGTTTCAAGAACTCCAGGTATTGTTCTTACTGAATACTCAAAGTCTTCTAAGCTTATGTTCTTATCAACTGCAATCTTTGCTAAATAGTGTCCAATCTCTGTCTTTATTGGATTATTGTTTGAATCAGTTACAACTCTTGCAAGCCCATAACTCTGTAA
>JBAWVI010000095.1:0-2388 GCA_037147375.1 archaeon
TACTTGAAATTCTTAAGAATAGAAAAGGAAAAAAAGTATTTATATTAGGAGATTACATTAATGATTATCATAAAAAATTACCAGGAGATATTGAAGTATATTCATCTTTTAAAAAATTAGATAAAAATAAATTATATAATCAAGCAAAAATCATAATTTCAAGAACAGGATATTCTACGGTTATGGATTTAATTGAATTAAACAAGGATGCTATATTAATTCCAACTCCTAATGAATCTGAACAAATGTATTTAGGAGAATATCACACAAATAAAGGATATTTTAATATAATTCAATCTCAAAATGAAATTAATAAAGATAATCTTAAGCATAATAAAGAAAATACAAAACTTATTAAAAAATCTAATTTACCTAAAACAAAAGAAACTATTAAAAAAATCACAAATATTATTAGTGAATATACTACAAAATGAATTTGGTGCTATAAATGTTTATTGATTGGGCCTTACCATTACTTGCAAGTCAGAAGTATTGGATACTATTTTTATTATTTTTAATTGAAGGACCAATAACAAATATTGTTGCATCAATACTTGCAGTTAGCGGTGTTTTTAATATATGGATAATTATTCCACTTGCTATAGTTGGTAACGTTCTTGGAGATATAATACATTATTTAATAGGAACAAGAATGTCAAACATTAGATTCAATCGCAAATTACAAAGATTAGGTGATAAAAGTATATTTAGTGAGCTTGAAAGATTATTAAATACAAATTTTTATAAATCTTTATTCATAATTAAGATAATTCCTGCTTTCTCATCAGTTGGCTTATTATATATTGGAAAAAAGAGATATCCTTTTGGAAAATTTTTAGTCGGATCTATTTTAATTGAACTAGTTGTTGCAACAACAATATCTTTTTTAGGATACGTAGTTATTGGAAATATTGCAAAGTATTTATATTATTTTGATATCTATGAACAAATAGCATTATATGCAGCAATTGTTGCAATACTTGGATTCATTATTTGGTATTACAGAAGAAATATTAGAAGCTGGTTTTATAGAACTACACTTAGGTCAAAATTATGAAAAAGAATGTATTAGTTATTTGTGAATCAATTGATTTAACAAATGGGGGTTCTGTTGGACAAACCAAAAGAATTATCAATGGATTAAAGAATAAATTTAAGATAATTCTTATTACTACAAAATTATCCAGTAAATCAACAAACAAAGAACTTACTGGAATAAAAATATATGAACTTCCAACTAGTCCAAGTATAGGTGTTAATAAGTTTAAATTTATAAATTCAACATTAGTTTCAAAATCAAAAATAAAAGAAATATTAAATAAAGATAAAATAAATTTAATATATAATGTGCATACAAGCCCGATATCAAAGAAAATAAGAAAAATATCTAAACAATTAAATATTCCTTTTGTTAATCACATCCACACACCTAAGAACCTAAGTTTACACATGTTACCAAAAATAATTAAATTTAATTTTATTGGAAATATTATTGATAATTACTTAGTTAAATGCTATAAAAACTCTGATCACATAATTTTTACAGGAACTTATGATAAAGATTTTGAGAAGGATCTTAAAGACTCAAATATTCTATACACAGTTATTTCGAACGGAATCGATACAACAAAGTATAAGAAAAAAACAAATAAAAATGAATTGTTAAAGAAATATAAACTATCAAATAAGAAAAAGGTTTTATATGTTGGAAGATATTCACCAGATAAGAATATTGAAACACTTTTAATTGCTTGTAAAGACATTAAAAACTATGAACTTCTTGTAGTTGGACACCAAGAAATTAAAAATAAATTAAGTAAATATTTTATAAATAATAATATTATCTATATGGGTCCTAGAAATCAGGATGAACTGATTGACATATACAGTATCTCTGATGTTCTTGTTCTCCCATCCTTAATTGAACTTGAAAGTCTTGTATTTTTAGAAGCAATATCTTGTTCCTTACCAATTATAATCTCAGACTCGATTTTAAACAAAACAAGTCAACACATGCAAAATAATGGTTTAATATTTAAATCAAAGGATCCAAATGATTTAACAAAAAAAATAAATTCAATATTAAAGGATAATAAATTAAGAAATAAGATGGGTGTTGAATCTAGAAAGATTGCAGAAAAAATAGATTTTAAAAAATCAATTTTAAAGATAGAAAAATTATTTATTAAGCTTATTAAATAATCCTTTTTTAATCAATTTTTCTAAAATAATTACGTTTGGAGCCAACTTATACTTCTTTAAATTTGAAATTGGAATATATTCCCAATCAGAAAATCCTTTTTCAAGTACAGGATATTTATTTGAGAAAGCAATAAAATTATATGATCTTCTTTTCTTTCCTTCTGGACTTATAAAATCAATATAGAA
>JBAWVI010000096.1:0-2323 GCA_037147375.1 archaeon
GAATCAGAATTATTTGAGTATGAGAAAGTAGATCTTGAATACATTTATTCTGAGGATGAGCAATAATTTATTTTTTTTAAAATAGTTGATTAAATATGGTTCTAAAAGCAGTTATTTTCGATTTTGATGGAACCATATATAATTCCACTAAGTTTGTTTATTTAGCAAGAAAGCATTTTTTTAAAAAGTTTGGAATAAACTTCAAGAAATCTGATTTTAAGAAATATCTTGCAACTCCAACTCCTAATTTTATTTCTGCAATTAATAAGAAATATAAAATTAAAACAACTGTTGAAGAAATGCGTGCATTTACAAGACCTGAATATGTAAGATTAATTAAGAACAAGTATGTTCCAAATCCAGGAATTAAAAAGCTTCTTGATGAACTAAATAAAAAGAAAATAAAAGTTGCAATTGCTTCTGCAAACAGAAGAGAAGTAATAATTTATGATCTAAAAAAGCTTGGACTTGAAAAATATTTCAAAACAATTGTTTCTACTGAAGATATTAAAAATCCTAAGCCAGCACCAGACACGTACATTCTAGCTGCAGGTAAATTAAAAGTTTCTCCTTGTGAGTGTATTGGTGTAGAAGATGGACCTGATGGAATCATTGGTATGAAAAGAGCAGGGCTTAAATCAATTGCAATCATAACAGAGTTTACAACTAGGAAAGACTTTATTAAAATTAATCCAGACATTATTGTTAAGTCTACAAAAGAGATTACTTTAAATAGATTACAATCTTTATTTAAATACACTAATCAAAACAAATGCGAAATACTAAAGTGATTATCATATGATGAAAAAATTATTATATAAAATAGATAAGCATATAAGACCAAAGAAAAGATTCTTTGATGATTTATTAGATGCTCATAAGTTTGAACCACACAAGAAACAAATACTTTCTTATATTAAAAAAAATAAATCAATAAGAGGACTTAGTAAAGCAGATAAATATAATTATATTGCTGATTTCTTTTTAGAACAATGTAAAACAAACATAGATCCTCAATTAATTAGATACTCAAAAGAATTTAGAGTTAAAGCAGTTATTGAAAGAATGAGAAACAAGAAATATTTAGATGCATTTTCATTAGCTAAGAAGTATACAGTTCTTGAAAGCTTCATAATTACTGATGCACTTCTTGAAATGGATAAGTTTGTAGATTTAAATGAAACAAAAATAAATAAAACAAAGGATGTATCTAAGCAAAGAAGCTTATTTAAAGAAACAATACTTACTCTTTCATTTATTTCTGATTACGCAAGGCATAATAATTTTTTATCCATTAGTAATACTCTAAAGCAAAAGATAAATGAGCTTGAAACAAAATATATTCATCTAAAATGAGATTATATGAAGTGTAATGATAAAGCAGTAAGAACTTATTATAATACATATAATTATCCAGTTATTAATCTTTATACAAACCGTCAAAGAAAGCATCATCTCAAGCTAATTTCAGATATTCTTTTTTATGGTAAACTATCTCTTGATAACCTTTCAGGAAAGAGAGTGCTTGATGCTGGGTGTGGAAGTGGAGAAAAATCAATAATGTTTAGTAAGTATGGTGCTAAGGTTACTGGTATTGATTTTTCAAGTGGTCAAATTTCTCAAGCACGAGGCCTTGCAAATAAAAGTAATCAAAGCATTAAGTTTATTGAAAAAGATCTAGTTAATGATAGTCTAACTGATCTTGGAACATTTGATGTAATTGTGTGCACAGGTGTTCTTCACCACACAAAAAATCCAAAGCTTGCTTTCCAAAAGCTATCAAGTCAATTAAACAAAGATGGAATAATAATTATTGGTTTATATCACAAGTATTCTCGTTTAAGATATAGAATAATTAGATTTTTTATTAGAACATTTATTTCAAGATCTTATGATTCAAAAAAAATAATTAACTGGCTTGATAATAGTTGGCTTGCAAGAACAATAACGCACGCACCTAGAAATTCCTTGCATGATAGATATGTGGTTCCTCATGAATCCTATCATACCTTGAGAGAAACAAAGAAATGGTTTAGAAAGAATAATATTAATCTTATTTCTTTCTCAGATAACGTTAAAGGAATAGAAGTATTTAAAATATTTGAAAAGAAAAGTATATTCTTTGTAGGTGGAAAGAAAATATGATTGAGTCAGATAAAGAAAGACAAGCTCCAAAAACATTAGATCAAGCAGAGCCAACCCATCTTGCAAGATATACATTTGCATTAGAATTTATTGAAGAAGATGATGTAGTTATTGATGTTCCTTGTGGAAGTGGTTATGGTTCTTTATTATTAACTGAAAAATCAAAGAAGGTATATGG
>JBAWVI010000097.1:0-2218 GCA_037147375.1 archaeon
TTTTTAATTAAATTTGGGTTCTTTCTAGGCCATGTGTGTCCTGCTTCAATAAAACGAATTTCATGGTTTTTAATATTTTTAGCATACTCTACAAGATTTTCTGTTGAATATAGTCTATCCCTATTTCCCCAAATAATTTTAGTTTTACACTTAATATTTTGTAAATCTTTACTTTGATCTGTTTTATTTAATTTAAAAAATTGTTTCCAAAATTCAATATTAAGTATATTTCTTTCAATATTCTTTTTAATAATTAATTTATCTAATTTGGATCTAGATTTTAACTTAGAACTTGGTTTCCTATTTGTATAAGCATTCTTAAATAATTTAAATAATAAAGATATTTCTGAATTGTGCTTTATTCCAGAAGGATTTAGAAGTATAAGCTCTTTAATGTTAGGGTTTGTTGCAGCATACTTAATTGCAAGAACAGCACCAGCTGAATGGCCCATAATAGTTGGTTTATTAATATTAAGCTTTAAAATAAAATCATCTAAGATAGTTGCAAGATTTGTTTTACTTGTAAGCTTACCTGATGCTCCATGACCTGGCAAATCAAGAGCATAAACTCTGTATTTTTCAGTAAGCTCAGTAATCAATCCCTTATAACCCATAATATCAGTAAAAATACCATGAACTAGAACAAGTGGTGGAAGCTCTGGTTTTCCTCTAATAATGTAGTTAATTTTCTGATTATTAATATCTAATGTAGGCATATCTTTATTCAACCCTAAAATATATGTAAACCAGAAGGATTTATATTACTTTTTCTGTATATATACTTATGGTTCAACTAACTAAAGTATTCTATCCTAAATCAATTGCATTAATCGGAGCCTCAGATAAGTTAGATTCTGTTGGAAGAACCTTATCTGAAAATCTATCAACTTATTCAGGAAATATTTACTTAATTAATCCTCGTCTTTCTGGTTGTAAGCTATTTAGAAGAGATATCTATAAATCTATTCTTGCTCTTCCAGAAGTTGTTGATTTATGTATTATCGCGGTTCCAACAAAGGTAGTTATTCAAGTTGTTCTTGATGTTGTTAAAAGTAAATGTAAGAACATAATTATGGTAACATCTGGATTTAATGAAGTTGGAAAAGATAAATTAACTAAAGAACTTATAGATATTATTGAAAAAAATAATATTAACTTAATTGGACCTAATTGTCTTGGATTATTAAATCTTGATAATAATTTAAATGCAACATTTAATTCAAAGAATAAGCTTATACTTCCTCTTAAAGGAAATGTTTCAATTATTTCTCAATCAGGAGCTCTAGGAATAGCTTTACTTGATTTAGCAGGATATGAAGGTTTAAAGGTTAATAAGTTTATTTCATATGGTAATGCACTAAATATAGATGAATCTGATTTACTTGAGTTTCTAGAAACAGATAAAGAAACAGATGTTATCTTAGCATATATTGAAGGTATTAAAAATGGAAAAAAGTTCATGCAAACTTTAAGTAGAGTTGCAAGTAAAAAGAAAGTAATTATATTAAAAGGTGGAATAAGTAACATAGGTAATCAAGCTGCAATGAGTCACACGGCAGCAATTGCTGGAACAAAAGAAGTATTTGATACAGTAATTTCTGGATCAGGTGCTTATCAAGTTAGATCAATTACAGAAATGTTTAATTTAGCAAAGATACTTTCAACTAATAAAAATAAAATTATTAAAAATGTACAAGTTATTACAAATGGTGGTGGTCTTGGAGTTCTTGTTTCAGATCAACTTGATTTAAATAAGATACCACTTGCAATTATCTCAAAGGAGTCAACTTTTAAACTTAAAAAAATGGTTCCAGAGTATGCAGTTATTAGAAATCCAATTGATTTAACTGGAGACGCTACAACTGATAGGTTTATTGAAACAATTAAGGTTTGTTTAAATGATAAAGCTGTAGATTCAATTGTTTTATTATTCTTGTTCCAACTTCCATCTTTAACAGTTGATATTATTAAAAAATTAGAAATTGTTAAAGCAACAACCTCAAAACCAATTTTTGTAGTTTCTGTTGGTGGAAATCTTACAAAAGAATTTTTAGTTGAACTTGAAAAAATAGGAATAATTTGTTTTAGAGATCCAAAAGATTTCTCTGAAAACTTAAAATATTTGTTATAAATTAACTAATTCAGGTTATCTTAGAACACTCAAAATAAGGGTTTTTAAACATTTTCCTTATATAATATATATAGTTTGAACTATTTT
>JBAWVI010000098.1:0-2199 GCA_037147375.1 archaeon
AACTCATTATATGTTAACTGAAAAAACATATAAGTTAGTTGATGATATTTATAAAAAACATAAAAATGAATTAGGTATCTATAAAGATGACGTAATTAGTTATATACAAGGTCTAATGCAGGATAGCAAGATAGTTTACTCTCCAGATTTATATTATAAAGAACTTGAGAAGAATCATAAAGATTTATTTGTACTTTATCATAAAATGTTTTTCTTTGATGATGTTTTGGAAACTTATGCTTTAAGAAGTGTTATTCCAACAGTTAAAGATAGAAAGCAATTAATAAATAAATTAGTTAACGATCTTGGAATAAAAATACGTTTTACTCCTATGCCTGGATACAAGTTTAATCCAGAAAAAATAATATTTGAAAAAAGTAAATGAATATGTGATTAATTATGGGTAAACTTACAACAATTACTGGACCAATGTTTTCTGGAAAAACAACTGAGCTCTTGCAACTCTTCTCTCGTGAAGCAATTGCAAGAAGAAAATCTCTTCTTTTCAAACCAGCAATAGATAATAGATATTCAGAAAATAAGGTTGTTAATCATGATGGAAGAGCAATTTCTGCAAATATAGTTAAATCAAGTGAGGAAATCTATCAAATTGTAATTGATTATCTAGAATCTGAAGAAAACAGAGCTAGTCCTTTAATTAATGTGTTCATTGATGAAGTTCAATTCTTTGAGTCTGATATCTTGCATGTTATTAAAAAATTAACTGAGAAAGAAATAAATGTATTTACTTGTGGTCTTAATCAAACATATCTAGGAGATCCTTTTCCATTTAAGGATGGAAAGAATCATATTGGTTTTCTAATGGCAATCTCTGATTATGTGGTTCATCTTGATGCAGTTTGTAATAATTGTGGAGAAGCAGCAACTAAAACATACAGAAAAGGAGATTTGACAGAGACAGTAGTTATTGGGGGAACAGATATTTATCAAGCAAGATGCATAAAATGCTTTAAACAAAAATAAACTACTTATAATAAGTTGTAATATATGTACAAGGAGGATTTCCTCCTGAAAGCGTACCACTTAATTTATCATTTCCTGTAATTGAGGTAATTAATTCAGATGTATATTTATAATCTTTAAGTCTTAAAACACTACAGGTTTCTATATAACCTCTACCATCCATAACATAATTTGAACCACGGCAAGATGTAATTACATTATCTTCCACTGTATAAGTTATTATTAATTTTCTATTTACTCCATCATAATAATTGTCACATAGAACAGTAACATCGAAACTATTATAGGTGGGTGGTGCAACCTTATTTATTAGGATAGGCACAAATATCCAAATTAAAATAATTATAATTGTAATGATTGGTCCATATATAATCATTTTATTCATACTGATTATTACTATAGAATATAATTTAAACTTATCTGATGTATTTATTTATTAAATAATTATTAAATCACAATTAAAGGAATGATAAAATATGGAAGAAAGTATACAATTTATTTCAAATCTCAAAGGATTTGTTTCTGTTAAGAAAATGAAGATAGCTCCTGAAGTTAAAAAAACAGATATTGTTGAATTCTTAGCTGCTGTTCAAATTTCAACAAACCTAAAAATAAAGGAATATCTTGAGCAGATTATAGATATTACTAAGTTTAATAAAGATACAGAAGGCTTAATGACACTAGAACCAAATAAATTCTTTACAGACGTTAATTCTGCAAAAATAAAGAAAGTTATAATTGCTTTTCTTCCTGTTGACATGCATAAAGATCTAAAGGATGCAATTGCACAAGCATATGTTGTTTACTTAACTGAGAAGTATTTAGTTGCACATGAGTTTGTTATTGGTTATCATGGAATTATCTTTCCAGCAAGAAAAAAGCAATTAAAGAAGATTATAGGTAAATAAGGAAACCATTTAAATACCTTTTTGTCTTTATAATATATTATATAACCGTCTTTTATAAGTTATAAGGGTATAATCCCCCCTTAGCACAGCGGTTAGTGCGACCGGCTGTAGACTTTATGTAAACACTGAAAAAAAGGCAGTGACCGGTAGATCCCCAGTTCGAATCTGGGAGGGGGGATTTAACTTTTCATTTTTTAATAAATTTATCTCTTTTCCATATATTTATATATTCTTTCTATTGTATATTATATGTAATAGAAGTAACTTTTTCTTAATTTAAAATCGCAGACTTAAAATTTAAAAGAAG
>JBAWVI010000099.1:0-2145 GCA_037147375.1 archaeon
GTTTTAGTAAATTAGAAACAAAAAAGAATAATATTATAACAAAAGTTGATGATGGTTTTAAAAGATTTGATACTAAGAAGAATAAAGTTATTAAAAGAGTAAATACTGGTATTAAAAATATAAAATCTGAAAAGAAAAAGATTGCAAAGCAAATAAATAAAAGTATTAAGAAAGTAAGAAGAGGTTAAGTTATTTAAAATAACTTAAGTACCCAAGAGCGAATGCTGCTGCTTGGGTTGCTCTAAGTGGTTCTGATGAAGCATCTCCTATTTTAATTACTTTATCACATATATCCATTGTGCTTTTCTTAAGTCCTCTTTTCTCGTTTCCAAATAGGAAAAGAAGCTTCTTGTTCTGTGTTCCTGAATTTAATGAATAAAGAGAAGATACCTTATCCTTTCCCCAAAGTGAGAACCCAACTAGAACATAATCCTTCTTTAAATCATCAGAAAATTGAATTATTTCAACATCTGCTTTCTCAAATGAATTAAGAGATTTAAACTCAGAGATTGCTCTTGCACAATCAGGATCATTAAGAGTGGAGATAAACACCTTCATCTTAAATGTTTTAGAAAGTCTAACGAAATCAGATATCTCTCCTATTGTTTTTGGAGATTCTATTAATAAATCTGGGTAAATTGTGCTTCCAGGTCCACTTTTCTTGAAGGGAGAAGAAGCTTGTTCTTTTCTATTATCTACTTTTGGTTTATCATCAAACTTATTAGGAGTTCTTGAGTTTGCTCCAAGTGATCTTGGATCTCTATCTTCAAGGATAATTCCAAGTCTAACTTCTGGTTCAGGTCTATTGCTTCCTGGTTTAGCTTCAATATAAATAATCTTACCTGTCTTAATGAACTTAGACTTTTTTAAGAATCTATCAACAATAGCTTTTCTATGAAACGGAACATTATCCCAAATCTTAGCATTAATATCTTTAATATCATATAATCTTAAGTGATCAACTGTTTCTGCAAGAGTCTTAGGAAAGAAGGTTTCTTTAAGTTCAATAACATTTGCTATGTATGGTTTATTAAAAATAGGTTTATCAGTAATTAATCTTAAAGATGACCAAGGATCAGGTTTAACATCAATTCCTTGCTTTTTAATTTCAACCATTATCTCTTTTTTTTCATTAATTGATACAAATCTAGATAAATTAATAATGTACATCATAAGCTTTACACCTAAATAATAAGTTTACCAAACATAATATATAGTTATGTTCTGGTAATTGAAAATAGAGCTAATAATAATTAGCTAACTAACCTTAAGAATTAAAAATTAAATTCAAAAAAATAAAATAATTACTTTAATCTTTGTCTTTCAAAGAAGTCAGCATGACTTATTTTATTAATTGTTTCTTCTCTTTTCTTTATTCTTTCTTTGATTCTTCCTTCACAACCTTTACAATAAATTCTAGTTGAATCAATAATTCTTCCGCACTCAATACATTTATTTACCATATTGTATCACTTTGTCTTTCCTTATCCCCTATTTTTTAAAATTAATTACTAATAAATGATATATTATATATACAGTTATACCTTTTTAAATTTATCTAATCTCTGTATATTTTCAATTTTTTGTTTAATTGCTGCTTTGCAACTAGAACAATATATTTCATTATCAGTAATTAGTTCTTTATTACACTTAACACATCTTGTAGTCATATTTTTATTTCACTTCTTTTCTGCATTTTCTTTTTCTTCCCCTTCTTCTTCACGAAGCATTGGGAATAATATTACATCTCTTATGTTCTGAGAGTTTGTAAATAACATTACAAGTCTATCAACACCAAATCCTATTCCATAAGCTGGTGGCATACCGTACTTTAAACTTTCAATAAAGTCAGTATCAACTGGATGACTTTCACCTTTAGCTCTTCCTTGATCTTTTTGATCATTCATAAGCTCTTCTTGAACATTTGGATCATTTAATTCTGAATAAATATTTCCAAGCTCCATTCTATGCATGTAAGGTTCGTTTCTTTCTATAAGAGACTTGTCGTCTCTATGCAATTTACATAATGGAGTTGTTTCTTTAGGATGATCAATTATGTGTATTGGTCCTGATAAATGCTCATCACAAAGAACTTCAAAGAGTTCTGAGATTGCAAGCCCTCTTTTATAATCTTCTAAGAAAACT
>JBAWVI010000100.1:0-2135 GCA_037147375.1 archaeon
TAATAACTATTAGGTATGAAATAATATATAAATGTTATTATTTAACTTATTTTCTTCTTAAAATATAATTAATTATTATATATATTACGTAAAAGAGGTGTATATCCTTTTCGGGGGGGTGCTTGGCCAAGCATAATCATTTTTTTTCTATTTTTTTCTTATCTGTTAAATCAAATCTATTCTCTTTTGAAACAATCTTCTTTTTTATTATTGATTCTAGTTCTTTTCTTGCATTTCCTGAAACTTGTCCACCATCATTTGCATCTTTTTTAAGATTTGGTAAGTCTTTTGAATCTCTTTCTTTTGTAATTTCTTTTGTACTTAGTTCTCCAAGCATTGTAAAAATTAACTCTACATCTGTCATGTTATCTCGAAGATTTTGATTTTTAAATTTTGGATCTAAATTTTTTATAATTTTATGTTCTTTTGTTGTTACATCAAATACAGCTTTTGAAATTTCATCTGTTAATATCCCATAGTCTTTACTTTGTTTAACACCTCTTTTATTCCATTCATCAGTTAAGTCAACTCTAATTATTGTTCCTCTAATTCTTTTTGCAATCCAATCTTCTGAATATCCTTTTAGTTCGTAATATCTTTTAGCTCTTAAATATAATAATTCTGGATTTTCAATTTCTTGTATTCTTTCATAACCTGTTTTTGCAAGCCATAATTTGAATGGTTCTGCTTTTTTTGATGGGATGGATTGAATAATTCTAAATAATCCTTCTGTATTTGAACAATCTGTTTCTCTTAATTTTCCATCTTCTGCAACTAATTTCAACTGGTGACAAATTGTCACCACTTCATTACTCTCTTCTTTAAGTCTTTGGCTAAGTTTATTCCAATATTTCCTAGGGTCTTCACTATCAGTTAATGCTCGAACAACATCAACGACAGAGAACCACCATTCATCATTGTACCATATTCTTCTTATTTTTTTAGTTTCAAAAATAGCAATTGCATTTTCTTTACTTTCCATAAACAATCACTCCCTAAGATATATTATAGAAAAAGTAGTGTATATCCTTTTCGGGAGGGGGTAGCTGGCCAAGCATCATTTATAGCTTATCTAATATTTTTGTATTTTCTTTATCTAGTTTTGCAAACCCAAACCATTTCTTTCCAAGATCCTTAATTGATGCTCCAAAATGATAAATTTCAATATTATCAATTATTAAGAATCTATCATGTGATTTTTTAAATTTTTTAATTATGATTGGATTATACTGTGAGTTGTATTTTTCAAGATCAAGCTTCAATTGTTTTGTTATATTTTCAGTGTATATTGTAATATTTACATTTTTGCTAACTTTAGTAAATAATGTTAATACTGAATCATCAATATAGTTATCAATTAGAATTATTGATTTCTTTGCAGATCTTATTAAATCAGATACAAACTTATAAGCATCAAACACCTGTCCATCAAAAAATATCCCTTGCTTCTTGATAATATCTCTACTTTCAATAGCATCAAAAATAATTTCAAGTTTATTATCTGTTTTTAGTTGATATTCAAATTGTTTTCTTTCAACAGAATCTAATCTATTAAATATTTCTGTATTTCTTGAAATGAATCTTCTCATAGAAACAAAAGCATCAATTATTTGGATACTAATATTTACTGCTGTTTTTGTTTTTAATACTCCAGAAAGCATTGCAACTCCCTGCTCTGTAAAAACATAAGGTAAAGTCCCACCAAGATGCTTTTTGGAAGGTATCGCATTTTGCGATACCATGAAATCAATTTCCGCAAGATTTAATTGAAACATAAAATTATTTGGAAATCTTATACTATTTCTTTTTACTTGTTCACGCAAACGAATAGCCTCTATTTTATATAATTTAGCTAAATCACTATCAAGCATAACTTGCGTATCTCTAATAGTGTATATCTTATATTTTAAATTATCTTGAGTAATTAAATCATTCTCAACCACCCTATAATCACCAGATATATTATATAATTTGTAGTGTATATCCTTTTCGGGAGGGGGTAGCTGGCCAAGCATGCAATCTGTTAGTTATGCCGAATCTATATCCCTAAATGGTAGTTGCTATTTTGTTTAAAACCAACTAGTTAGGTCTAATTAAGACCTTAACCATTTCTTTTATTCCTTCATTACTTAAAT
>JBAWVI010000101.1:0-2121 GCA_037147375.1 archaeon
CCAGAATTTGATGTGTTTGATTTTCAGCATCAATTATCAAATGCATATACAGAATATGAATTAATATTCAAACATACAGGTATAGATTTTGCAAGTTCTAACATTTTGGTTTTAGATTATAATCCAAAAACAAAAAAGTTTTTATTTGGGCCAATAGATTATAAAATAAACGAACCTAAATTATAATTAATTATTGAGATGAATGAATTATGCCTCTTAAAATTAAAAAAATTATTCCTGAAATATTTAAAAGAAAACCAAAGATGGCAATTAAAAAAATTACTACTGGACATGATTATGAGTTTTGGGTTCGTGATTTTAAAATTAAAACTTTTTCTGATCAAAGAAGATTTGTAAGTGCAATGGATTTGCAAATTAAAAAAATTTATGAAAAGGACAAGAATGCAGTTGTAAAAATGACTGGATGGATTCTTACAACACATCCTGGATTTGCGGAAAGATATAATGTTAAGTTCAATAAAGAAGAACTTCTTGCTTGGAGAAAAGAGTTTAAAAAAAACATTTCACAAGTTCTTTCATTCAAGCATAAGCCACAGGGAGATATCTTTAAAGTTAAACTAAGAACTGGAGAAATTAAAGAAATACAGTTTCAGGGTTTACCAAGCTTATTTCTTTATTTAAATGATCCAAAAACAATTGAAATACTTAAGAAAAATAAAATTATATCTTGAACTTATGCTCAAGATAATAACTTATTTAATTTATGGATTTAATCTATCTGTATCTCTTGGCAAGAATGTTACTTCTCTTACATTCTTTAACCCAAGCATCAACATTAAAAATCTAGTTGGACTTATTGCAAATCCACCATGTGGGGGGCAACCATACTTAAAAAAATTTAAATAGTCTTTAATTAAATCAAGGCGAATACCTTTTTCAATAGCCTGTTTTTCAAGCACATCACGTCTATGTTCTCTTTGTGCACCTGTAGTTACCTCAACACCTTTCCAAACCAAATCGAAGCTTCTTGTCAAATTTCCTTCTTTTTTCATATGATAAAATGGACGCGCAGAATAAGGATAATCAATTATAAAAACAAATTCATGATTATATTTATCTTTAACTATTTCAAAAATTAATTTTTCTCCTTCTGCATCTAAATCATCTTCAGGACCTTTGTATCCTTTTTCTCTTACAAGTGCCTGAACATCTTTCATTGTTAATCTAGGAAAAGGTAAAGTTGGAACAATAACATCTAATTCAAATACTTCTTTAATTTCAGCTCCAAATTTATCTTTAATTTTTCCAATAAAATAATTTATCCATTCTTCTTCGACTTTCATTACATCATCATGAGAATCAACATAAGATATTTCCATATCAATCATCGTAAACTCTGTATCATGTCTTGTAGTGTGTGATGGATTTGCACGAAATACAGGACCAATTTCAAATATTTTTTCAAAACCAGATGCCATTGCCATTTGTTTATAAAATTGTGGAGATTGAGCTAAGAATGCTCGTTTTCCAAAATAATCTACAGAAAATAATTCAGCACCAGATTCACTTGGAGCACCCATAAATTTTGGAGAATATATTTGAATAAAATCATTCTTACTCCAAAATTCTCTCATTGCAACTTCCATATAAGTCCATATCTTAAATACTAAAATATTTTTTGGCTTTCTTAAATCAAGCCATCTCCAATCAAGTCTAGTTCCTAATTCAGCTACATCTTTTCCTTTAACAACCTGTATAGGAAGATTAGAGTCAGCAAGTGATAATATTTCAAAACTAGTAACTAAAATTTCAATTTCTTTTTCAGTTACCTCTACACCTTTTATATTAGATTTTTGAACAATACCTTTAACAGATATTACTGATTCCTTTGTAATTGTTTCCATACTTTTAAACATTTGATTATCTGCAGTTAAAACTAATTGTATTATTCCAGAATTATCTCTTAATAATAAAAAAATTATTTTACTCTGAGCACGAACTTCATGAACCCAACCTTTGAGTAAAACTTCTTGTCCAATTTTGTTATTTAGTTGATTTATTTTTGTTCTTACAATATCATTCATTTTAATCACATTTGTATAATTTATACTTTAATCACTAAATAATATAGATACAATATATCTATATATTATTTTAAAA
>JBAWVI010000102.1:0-2034 GCA_037147375.1 archaeon
ATTGAGAAAAGATTATTTTTATCAAAAGATAACCCAAGAGACTTTTTAAAGAAGATAATAACTGTAATTGAAGACTATAATGTTATTGTTTTAGAATTTATTGATAATAGTAAAAAAGAAAAAATTAATTTTGAAGGTATTTTTTTAAAACCGAACATAATTGTCTTAAAAAGACAACAAAAATATTTAAAGCGTGAAATATTTACTTTAATGCATGAATTTGCTCATTTCTTAATAAATAATGAGGAAATTGATTTTGATGCAGAAAATAAAATTAATAAGGATTCACATATTGAAAAATGGTGTAATGATTTTTCTTATTTCTTTTTAGCTGGAAATTATGATACAGAGTTAAATAAATTGCAATTCGCAAATAAATCAACTAATAATTTTTATGATGAAGAAATAAGCTCATTTTGTTCAAATACTTATTTAAGTAAATCTGCATATTATACCAGATTAAAGATAATTAATAAAATATCAGATAAAGATTATTCAGAGATTTTAGAAAGTATAAGAGAATCTATTCAAAAAGAGAATATAGAAAGAGCTATTTTATTAGAACAAGAAAGAGAAATGTTAAAAGAAAGAGGAGATAAATCATTTTTTACTGCTCCTAAACCAATAAGATCCAAAATCGTAACTGATATATTGCGATTCAATTATGCGAGTGGAAACATAAATCAAAGTGATGTTAGCTATTTTGTAAGAACAACTGGAGATAGAATACATGACATCATTGATTAAGACCGCTGTGATAGATACTTGCTCTTTAAGTAATTTTTTAAGATACTACATATTTGATAGAGGACAAGAAACAGAAGAAAATTATGAAGTTTTATTTAACTTTTTTATTGAGAAAATTAAAAAGAAAGAATTAATAGTTATTGATAAAGTAATAGTTGAGCTACTAAATTATGATGATCCTGAAGGGATCTTTAAATATTTTGCAACGCGTATTTCTAAATTGGTTACAAATACAGATAATTGTACTGACATTGTTAAATCATTGTATAAAGATTATGAAGAAACAATAAAAAGTAATTTATCCAAGAAAACAGATAACGAAGAAGAAAAAAGTAGACAAATTTCAAAGTATCAAAGTAGAGATGCAGATTTATATTTAGTTGCTTATTGTATAGAGCTTAACCAATTAGATAAGACGATTCTAATTACTGATGAGAATAGCAGGCAATCACCTGGATTCCCTAAAATTCCTAATATTTGTAAAGATAAGGGTATAATGTGTGATAATTTACCAAATTTAATCTTTAAGCACTATAATTCAGAAATAACCTTTAAAATAACTAAATCTGATTCGGTTTAAGCTAAAGTTCTGTTAAAATCTGGAGTTTTTTCACTTTAGGGTAGAAGCTCCTCTGGAGATTTATTCTTTTGTTAATTAGTTATTTTTATTCACATCTTCCTTACAACATCATACACTTTCTTTCCTTTTTCTGTTAACTTGTATTTCCTTCCAAAACTATCTTCTTTGTTTATACATTTAACTAGATTACTCTTTTCTAAGAAGAGAAGGGTTCTTGATACTGATGAACGATGCGCATTTAATTTCTTTGCAAGATTTGTTGGTGTGTTTGGAATAAGTAAATTTAGAATAAGCTGCTTTCTTATGTTACCTTTAATTACTATAACTAGTTCTTTTTCCATAAACATATAAGAATAACATCGTATAAATATAAGCGTTACATAAGCGTAACCTATTTATTTCTTTCGTTCTATATATTATATATGCAACATCTCGTAATAGCTTCTTATAAGTTTAAAATAAAAAGAATCCTCATCTATCTCCTTCTCGGTGTTATCTTCTCTCTCCTTAATCTTCATTTTATTGATCTTGGAACTTCTAAAATTAAATTGGATATGATGGAACAGTTCCATCAAAAAGAAGAAGTGCTCTCTATTGAAGATAACATTACTTATGCTGCTCTTGATGCTCTTGCCTGGCCAATAATACTGCTGTTTTTTCAACTCTTAAAGAATGAGCAAATCTATCTTTTTTGAGCCATTTTGCGA
>JBAWVI010000103.1:0-1941 GCA_037147375.1 archaeon
TCTAAATGTGTAAAATACTCCTTTTACTGTTGGAATAATTCTTTTTCTTATATACTTATAGTTGGTTATTAATCTATATAACCATTCTAAACCTATTTTTTGATAAACTCCTGGTGATCTCTTTTTCTTATCTGTTATGAAATCAAATGCAGCTCCTACGTTAAATATCCCTTTTAGGTTTATTTTGTCTATTATATCATTTGCAAGAATCTCTTGCTTTGGGTTACCTACCCCAATAAATAAATAATCTGATTTTGATTTGTTTATTAAATCTATTATAATCTTTTGATCTGATTCAGAAAATCTTGATTCTTTAATATATGGTGGATTATATGCTTGTAAATTACTTCTTTTTAGATTATATTTTTTAGCTAGATAATCTAAGTCCTTATTTTCAAAACCTATGAAGAATAATCTCTTATTAGTTGTAAGTTCCTTATTTGAAATAAAGTATTCTGTAAAGTTTGGGCCTTGAAGTCTGTCTATCTTTTTTAAATATCTTACTTTTAGAATTAAAGAAACATAAAAGCTGTCCACAAAGTTGTAATTGTGCTTATTGCCTTTGATAAGAGCATTATGAAAGATCTCATTTTTTCTAAACAAGTACACACTATATGCATTTAAAAAATTAAAGCAATATTTCTTATTATATCTTAAGTTTGTATGGATAATATTGTTAACAATATTATTGTTACCACTTATAAAATTAATTTTATCCATATTTATCCTTTTAAAACAGAACTACACATATATTATGAATAAAATATATTTTTAAATAGAACTTAAATATATATTACTAACATAAGTAGAGATAAAGAAGATACTGGAATAAATAAAGGATAATTTATGGATTATATTGACTGGATTATATCAAGCGGAATATTCTTCCTTGTTATTGTTGGTGTGCTTGCATTTATCCCTAATTACCTACCAATGAATAGAATTAATTATGATGATATTGCTGCTTCTAATATATTTAACTCTATTACTGATGTAGTTCCTT
The DNA here is from genome assembly GCA_037147375.1 of archaeon. Lineage (GTDB taxonomy): Archaea > Iainarchaeota > Iainarchaeia > Iainarchaeales > CSSED10-239 > JBAWVI01. The sequence continues at coordinate 1,004 of JBAWVI010000103.1, forward strand.
CTTATTCTATTGTTAATGCAGCTGGGGATGGAGAAATATATCCTTACTTTGTAAATCTTGATTCTAATGAGGGAAGAGGGGATTCTACTTCTGTTGTTGATAATAATGTTGCTTTTGGTCTGGTGCACGACAAAGCTAGCTTCTATAATTTTGATGCAAATGCAGATTTTGATTCCGCAAGAACTAGAATATTAAATGAAAGCTTTGATGATTATAATTATTTAGATACTTTTACTTTAAACTCTGGATCTCCAAGCATTACTAATGGAAGACTTGATGTGTATAATATAAGCATAAGTACTACAAATAATTATTCTGATTATTATGCAACTCTAATTACTGATGCAAATGATCTAAATGTTTATTTTAATTATCTTGATGCTAATAATACTTTCTTATGTAAGATAAGTAGCACAGGTGGCGTGCTTTCTGAGATTGATGGAGGAAGTGCTACAACTATTGATACAATTGCACTTGCAAAGTCTGAAACATGGAGAAAGATTGGATTTGGATATTCTGATAAGAACATAGTTTCTTGTTCAATTGATGGAACAAGCGTATCTGCAAGTAAAGATTATGATACTACAAGAAAAATAAAAATAAATGGAATAAACCAAGATTCACAAATAGATGATTTTATTATTTATAAAAACAATAATTTAGTTTCTGTATCTTCAACTAAAACAGTAGATACCTCAACTCTTAATGCAAGCATAACAGTTGCTACTGCAGACATGACTTTATTTAAAGGAGACGCAGTAACTGCAAACTTTAACATGGTATTTGATAGTGCCTTAAGTGTAGAAGATACTAATAATATTTCAATTTTAAGAAACCCATTAACTGTTAAAAGAATGATCTTTTTCCCACAAGTAAAAGAATTTTGGGCATATATCCTAAGCACAGGAACTATTAACATAAGTTTAGATACTAATCTA
>JBAWVI010000104.1:0-1934 GCA_037147375.1 archaeon
ATAAAATATATATACTCTATTAAAATGAAAGATAGAAGTATTTAAAAATATAATGATGAAGTTAAAAAAACAAAAATAGTTAAATTTATGGTGTATTAATAGGCACACCATCTTTAGTTGGAACACAATAATTAGAATCAATAGACAAAGCTGAATTTTGTTTTAGGTCACGTAAAAATTTTATTAAATAATCAACATCAACTTTACATGTACTTCCTATTCCAATTGGATTTATATTTCTTTTATAAATTAGTTTATCATTTTCAATATCACTCATAGATTTACCTTGAGATAATAAAAACTGAATATATGAATCGTTATATATTATTTCGGTATTATTTAGAATTTTATTAACAACGCATTTATCTAATTCATACCCTTTAATTTCTAATGTAAAACTCAAAGTAGAAGTTATATTTGTATCTATTTCAGAAGCTTTAGTTGGCGAATTTAAAATATATTCATAATTTACTTTTGATAAGTTACAATTATTAGCAGACTTTATAAAACAATTTATGTTCTTACCACAGTCCGCATTTGTTTTATTTTTATTTGAACTTAAATATAAAAATATAATTAATGCAATGATTATAACTATAACAATAATAATTAATGTCCAATATTTTTTAGAATTAAACTTAGACTTTATATTAGTTTGCTTAGCTGTTTTATTTTCATCTTTTGAAATTGAATTATTTATTGATTTAGCCATAATTATTACCATTAAGTGTTTAATACAAAAGATCTCTAATATCATTTAACATTTTATAAAAAAATAATTTATTTTATATATTAAATTTATTGTAAATCACTATAATAAAAATTTAAAATATTGGTGATTAACCACAAGTGTATGCTTGTGTAGTTATAGACTGGAATGCAAGTGCACCTGCCCAACCTTCGGATGTATAGAACCAAGGATTACCACCAACATACATTGACCATTCATTTATCCAAGTAATATGTGTTGAATCAGATGGGAAACGAGGTAAAGTACCATAACGATCACCACCCATTAAATCAGTATAGCCTCCATTATTAGTTGCTACAACACAATAGGTTGTATTTGGACTAAGAGTATAATCTATATCTACTCCCAGATTCACTACACTTCCACCAACGAGATTAGGACCTGCACATCCAGCACTACGTAAATATGCATAAGCTGGTGGATTTGCAAGACCTGATGTATTTGCAGCAAGCTTTAAGTTAGTAACCCTTAATAATTGACTCTTTGTAGTAAAAGACATACCACACTCAAGTCCAGGACCACCTGAAGATCCACCATATATATTTGGTCTATATGGATTTGAAAGCATCTCATTTACTACTGCTGAAGCGTATGAGCAAGTTGGTGCACCATATGTAGATGCATCATTAGTAAATATAGGATTAGGGCTATCTGTTGTGTTACCTGTACCTAATGTACCTGTAACATTCCAACCCCAACACTTGACTCTTCCAGTACTTGCTAAAACTCCACATGCATGATCTGCACCAATACTAATCGATAAATATGCAGATGAATCATTGATAGAAGTTGGATTAGAGCGGTTAGTATAGTCACCATTACCAAGTTGCCCATGATCATTACGACCCCAACATTTAACCTGTCCATTACTTGCAAGAATACCACATGTAGAATAAATTCCTACAGAGATTGAAGAATATGCAGAGGTATCAGTAATAGCAGTTGGATTAAGACGAGTAGTAGTATCACCATTACCGAGTTGACCACTATCATTATAACCCCAACATTTTACTTGTCCAGTACCTGCAATAATACCACAACTATGTTGACCTACTGAAATAAATGAATATGCTGAAGTATCAGTAGTCAAAGTAGGTGGATATATTATATATTCTTCAGTTCCGATACCAACTGAACCATAAATAGAATTATAACCCCAACATTTTACTCTCCCATTACTTGC
>JBAWVI010000105.1:0-1804 GCA_037147375.1 archaeon
GCACCATTATATTCAATTGAATTTAAAATATATAAGATGAATGCTGGAAATTGGAACTTAGTTGATACTAAAACATTACCAATTAATTTAATGGGAGAACAATCAGGATCAGTTATATCTAATGTTGGTCAAGTAACAACAGTTACTGATTTCAAGGTTGATGCAACACTTATAAATTTTAATCAATTTATTAAGGATTATGCATCACAGGACAATACATTAACAAACCAATTTACAACACAATCTGTTCAGTGTGCTCTAGAAAAAACAAGCACAAACATTAAAGACTTTGCAATGAATGTAACTCCAAAGTTTGAAGACACTAAGTTAGTTGACTTCAGATCTTTCTTAATGAAGGATGGATACTCAAATGATTTCAAAGCAGACTTTGATGATTATTACAGACATACAATTATGCAAAGCCCTAGTTGGTATGATGATCCAAATAATGGATTATACAAGTATTTCATAGACGATAGTAAATTTATATTTACAACTTCATTTGATTCAGAACCAGGCACATTAGTGTTACCAGGACCAGGAAGATATGAAGTTACATACATTGTAACATTTGATGATCAATGGAGATTATTCGATGCTAATAATAATTTAGTTGGAAAAGTTGAAGTTAAATTAACAAAAGAAATGGGACCAGAGTATGATGCTCCTGTTTACTATATGCCATTTAATGGACTTGTTGGTATTTCAACACCAAACGCTAGACAAGGATATGGTATAGATTATGTTGGAGATATTATAGCTCTTGATCACACAATCTCAATGAGATCAGAACCATTCACATCTTCAAACACAGTTAATACTTTAAATGTTAGAGAAATTGGTGCAAGACCTGGAGATATTGCATATTTAAATAATGGAGATACTAGAGGTATGTTATTCTCAATCACAAGTGACACTACACATAGTAATCCTGAACTTAGATATTCTCCATCAAGAGCAACACCAGTTGTTTTAAAATTAGAAAATAAAGAAAATGATGCATATGCTTTCTACAAGCTAGGAGTTGGTAAACCAATTATAGATGGTGGAGAAGCAGCACATCCAGGAATGAGTTTAGCAAAATGGACTGGAGTTGGTGAATGTGAAAGTTTCACTGGAGTTTCAATCCAAGAAGAATTTAGAAATAGAGATGATATGCTAGCTACAGAATCTGAGTTTGCACCATACACACCTAGTGATACAGTTTCATATGGTGTTGAATGGGGTTCTTCAACAATTATTAGAAGAGGAAATGTGTTCTTAAGAACAGTATTCTACACTCCTAGTAATTTCACAACTACTGGAACTGCATATTCAGAACTTGTATTTGATTCAGTAAACGATACAGGAACCTTCTATACAAAAACTACATCAGGTAGCAAGGTTAGTCTTACAAACATATTTACTGATATTAAATCATTAAAAGAAATGTATGATCTTGTAAAAACAAAGGATGCATGTATGGCCTATAATGGAACAAGTATACAAGTATATTATAATCCAAACAAGATTGCAGAGAAGTTCTTTGGAGGATCAACAGATAGTAAGACACAGAATGCATTCGTTGCTGCAAATGGTGGATGTATCTCTGTTGAATAATGAATTTTAAATAAAACTAAGAAAGTAAATTTATCTTACTTTCTTTTATTTTTTTATTTTTATAGTATATTATAAAAACTAATCTATGAGTTATATTATAGAATTATTTAAAAAACAACTATAGGAAAACGGGGAGAAATTAGATGTCATTTTCAGAAAAGTACCAGGCCTTCTTAGATAAGATAAATACAAGAATTCCAATTAA
>JBAWVI010000106.1:0-1743 GCA_037147375.1 archaeon
TTAAATATTATTTTTATTTATTAATATTACTCACAAAAAGTTTATAAATGAGAGTAAAAAGAAAAATTAAAGAGAACAGTTAAAATAAAAATCAATTAAATGAAACAGTTACAGGAGTTGAACTATTATCTGTTGTTCCATCTCCTAATTGACCATAACTATTATATCCCCAACATTTGATTGTGTCATCAGCTAATACAGCACAAGAATGTCCTTCTCCTAAATCAATTTGAGTTGCAGTTGTTATTCCAGAAACAGTTACTGGAGTTGAACTATTATCTGTTGTTCCATCTCCTAATTGACCATGATCATTTGTACCCCAACATTTAATTGTACTATTAGCTAATAATGCACAAGAATGAGCACCACCAGAACTTATTTGAGTTGCAGTAGAAATACCTAAAACACTAATAAAAGTTGTGCTACTTGTTGTTGTTCCATCTCCTAATTGACCATTAAAATTTGCACCAGAACATTTAACTGTACCATCAGCTAGTAAAGCGCAAGAAAAATTAGCACCAGCACTTACTTGAGTTGCAGTAGTTATTCCAGTAACACTTACGGGAGATGTAGTTCCGGTTGTTGTACCATTACCAAGTGCACCGAAATAATTTGCTCCCCAACATTTCATTGTACTATCTGCTAATAAAGCACAAGCATGATGCATTCCTGAACTAACCTGTGTAGAAGTTGTTATTCCAGTAACACTTGCAGGAGATGATTGATTAGAAGTTGTACCATTACCAAGTCTACTAAATCCATCCATTGGATTACCAGTATTAGCATATCCCCAACATTTTGCAACTCCATCTTCTAATACAGCACAAGTATTACCATAAGTTCCTCTATCAATTTGAGTTGCAGTTGTAATTCCTGAAACAGCTATAGGAGTTGAACTATCATTATATGTACCATCACCTAATGGATTTGATCCCCAACACTTAATAGTATCATCACTTAATAATGCACAAGTAGTAAAAGAACCTGCACTTATTTGAGAAGGTGATGTTATTCCTGAAACAGTTACTGGAGCTAAACTATCATCTGTAGTTCCATCCCCTAATTGACCATAATCATTATTACCCCAACATTTCATTGTTCCATCTCCTAATAATGCGCAAGAAAATTCATCACCTAAACTTACTTCAGGAGATAAAGTTGGAGTCAAGCTTGTATTATAATCTAAACAAGATGAAGGATTATATGGAGCAGAAACTATAACATCAATATACTCACTTTCATCTGTAAATAATTGTAAAGTAAATTTACCACTTGGTAAACAATTTAAAGTTATTGAATTTAAATCATTTGCAGAAATTGTTATTGATGGAGATAAAGATGTATAAGTATTTAAGAAAGAATAATTCTCTGCAGACGTAACTTTATAACCAACTATATTAAGATCTTTAGTATTATCAGTGTTTTCTAAAATTATTTTATTAGATGCAGGAAATATCTCTTTTACAGGAATATATATACTAGATTCCTTTGAATTTGTTACAATATTATCTGCAACAGACACTGATCTAGTAAAACTTGTACCCCAAGTAAATAAAATTGCAACTAAACCAACAGCTACAACAACAAGTAAAATTGTTGCAATTAATGCAGAAACTGATTTCTCTGGTCTATACATCATATTTAATCAAATATAGATGAGTAATTAAATTTAAAAAGGTTTGTAAAAGAATAAGTGGCAGAAAAGAAGAAGGGTTCAATTACACCTTCGTTCTTTTATTTTTT
>JBAWVI010000107.1:0-1737 GCA_037147375.1 archaeon
GAACTTCATCTCACAATAGAGATAGAGATCACACAAGTAAAGAAAAATCATCTTTCAGAAATAAATTTTAAATAAATAAAATTATTTGGTTTTCTATGGTTGAAAAAAAGAAAATTATTAATGAAAGAAAAAACATTATTCAAGTTGATAAGCTTAACAAAAGTTATGGTAAGCTTCATGTAGTAAAAAATGTTTCATTTAATGTTAAGAAAGGAGAAATCTTTGCTTTTCTTGGACCAAATGGAGCTGGTAAATCAACCACAATAAAGATGCTAACAACTATTTTAACTCCAGACTCTGGAAAAATATTAATTAATGGAAATAATCCAGTTACTGATTCTGATAAGGTTAGGAAAGATTTTGGAATTGTTTTTCAAGATCCAAGTCTTGATGAAGAACTAACAGCTTATGAAAATCTAAATTTTCATGGTCTTCTCTATAATATTCCTAAGTTAGTTAGAAAGGAAAGAATTGAAAGATTATTAAAGATTGTTGAGCTTTGGGAAAGAAAACAGGATTTAGTTAAAACTTTTTCTGGTGGAATGAAGAGAAGGCTTGAAATTGCAAGAGGTCTTCTTCATAGACCAAAAGTTTTCTTCTTAGATGAACCAACTGTTGGACTTGATCCTCAAACAAGAATTCATATCTGGGATTACATAAAAGAACTAAATAAAGATGAGGATATTACTATCTTCTTTACAACACACTATATGGAAGAAGCAGAAAAGGTAGCAGATTATATTGCAATTATTGATAAAGGTGAAATTGTAGAACATGGGACAGCAGAAGAAATAATTAAAAAAACAAAAACTAAGAATCTTGAAGATGCGTTTATTAAAATTACTGGCTATAACATAAGATCTGAAGAAGCAACAAATCTTGATCAAATGAGAGTAAGAAGAAGAATGTTTGGTAGACATTAAAAGAGATGATAATTATAGATAATGCAATTTATGTTTTATGGGCTAGACAATTAAAGAGATTTGTAAGATCTCCACCAAGAATTATTGGTACACTTGCTACACCATTCTTGTTTCTTTTAGCATTAGGTTTTGGATTTGGTCCTGTATTTGCTAAAGCTGGGGAAGGAAATTATTTACAATTTCTAGTTCCTGGAATAATTGCAATGAGTATTCTTTTTTCTTCAATAGTTTCAGGAATTGAAATTATTTGGGATAAACAATTTGGATTTTTAAAAGAAACGCTTGTAGCTCCTGTTTCAAGACTTAACATAATGATTGGAAGAACTTTAGGTGGAGCAACAGTTTCTTTTTGTCAAGGTCTTTTAGTTTTATTAATTTCATTTTTACTTGGTTTTAAATTTGTTAGTTGGTCAATGCTTCCAGTTGCATTAGTATTTATGTTACTTATTGCATTAGCATTTACTGCACTTGGAACTGCAATTGCATCAGTTCTTGCAGATATGCAAGGTTTTCAGTTAATTATGAATTTATTGATTATGCCAATATTCTTTCTTTCAGGAGCAATATTTCCACTTCAAGGTGTTCCAAAGGCTATAACAATAATTGCAATGATTAATCCAATGACTTATGGGGTTGATGGAATTAGATCAAGTCTTACAAACATTGCAGGAATGAGTATTATTACAAGTCTTATTGTAATGCTCTCATTTACAACTGTTTTTGTTGTGATTGGTAGTTTATTATTCCGTAAGATACAAATATAAATATATTCTTCTATCTTTTAAGTATGGAGAAACAAATATCTAAGCTTAAG
>JBAWVI010000108.1:0-1717 GCA_037147375.1 archaeon
CATTATATTTTTAAATACTTCTATCTTTCATTTTAATAGAGTATATATATTTTATAGTTATAATATACAATTATAATGAATAACTGATGAATTTAAAGAAACTATTTAAGAGTAAGAGGGGGATTTCGGAAGTTATAGATGTAATATCTTGAAATACAAGGTAGATTTATCATTCCAATAACCATTTCCATATAGGAATGTACTTAATTATTTTGTTATCTATTTTCTCTTGCTTTTCTAAATCTTTGGTTATTATTATTCCTTCTTTAAGTTTAAATTCATTTAACCCAGAAAGCAACCCTTTTACTTCTCTTTCCTTTGTTTTAGGATTACTTAAATCATATGAAACTTGTATTAATGAGGTAACCTTATTTTTGTCCACAGTTAAAAAATCAACTTCGTAATCTAATTTATCTTTCCAAAAATATATGTTTTGGCCTCTTCTTTTTAATTCTATAAAAACACTGTTTTCATATAATCTACCTTTATTTTCAGAAAATGAAAATGCTATCTTGTTTATTAGTCCAGTATCTATACAATATATTTTTTTTGAATAATTTTCTTGTTTCTTTAATGAATAATCATATTTATTTAATTCAAATAACAAATAAGCATTTGTCAAATAGTAAATATAATTTCTAATAGTATTTGAATTCCCTAAGTTAAACATATTTTTTATAGAATTATATGAAAATTCCTTTGATATATTTGACATTAAAAATGTGGCAGTTTTTTTAAGGACAGATACATCATTTATATTATATCTTAATAAAACATCCTTATTTATTATATCTTCATATATTTCTTCAAGTAAAGATGAATTATTTTCTACAACCACTTGTGGGAATCCACCTATTTTTAAATAATTTTCAAATTCTTTTTCTATTTTTATGAGATTCTTAGTATATTTATAATCAGGATCTACTTGTCTAAACATTAAATATTCTTTAAAGGAAAATGGATATAGCTCAACATCTAAATGTCTCCCCGTTAAATATGTAGAAATTTCCTTACTTAATAGTTCTGAATTAGAACCTGTTATATAAGACTTATTTCCTATTTCATATAACCGATTAACAAATTGATCCCATTTAGGTTTACCTTGTATTTCATCAAAAAAGAAAATATTAGTTTTATTAAAATTTGCTAAAAATATTTCATATATTTTTTGATAATCTTCTATTTGTATATCTGATAACCTTTCGTCCGCAAATCTTAAGTAATAAAATTTATCTTTATAATATTTATTCATAATTTGTAATAGTAATGTAGATTTACCACAACGTCTTACCCCCGTAATTATAATGTTTATTTTAGAATTTATTTGAGAATCTATTTCTAAAAGTTTATCTCTTGTAAGACCTAATTCCATCTCTTTTAAGTCATTGGATTGATCTAAAACTATTCTTTCTATATTTTTCTTATCCATAATAATAATATATATAGAAGTATATATAAATATTTTTCTCAATGGTATTGTTAAAAAATACGTTAAATTAACTATTGTATTGAGAGGATTATAATTCACTTAAGAAGAGCTTTAAACTAAATAATTTTAATGTTTAAAGCTTTCGTTAGTATCTAACACCTCTCTACTTCCTTTTTTATGATTAAATATAATTTATGTGGCTTTTAAATTCATACACACTTTTTATCCTTCAACATTATATTTTTAAATACTTCTATCTTTCATTTTAATAGAGTATATATATTTTAT
>JBAWVI010000109.1:0-1681 GCA_037147375.1 archaeon
ATAACATTTTGCTTTTTCTTCTGATTTATACATGTTATATCCCTTTGCAAGTAGCGTTAATATATTGATTGCTACTTCTTTTGTTTCTTTAAATAAAAAAATATAATCTTTTGATTTTTCTTTATTTTCAGATTCCAAAAGAAGATCTAGTGTATCAATAACAATTGGGAAGGTTTCTATGTATGCTGAAAAATTAATGAAGCCTTTATTAACTTGGGTTTGATCATCATCCATTGAATATCAATTTTTTAAATTTTTACTTTTTTCATATATCGCAAAAGCCCTAATCTGGCTTGCCTAAAATTTTAAATCTTTTTTGCAGTAGCAAACCCTTACGGGTTTGCATAACTACGACGACTCCAGAAGCCAGATGTCAGAGTTCCAGAAATAACCAACTGTTCAAGGGACTACGACGCAACGAAAGCCGATGTTGGTGCCCGCGCAACCAGGGACGCAGTCCAAGCCCAAAGCCAACAATCCCGCGTCCGCCCCATGGTACCAAGCGCCACCACGCAAGAACCCATATACAGTAGTATCCGCATCTGCACTATTACTATATGTGTATATCCTACCTATTCCATTCGTTGCTGCAGTATAACTACTTGAACTTAATAAAAATAAATCATTATATTTTAATGTAGTACTTCCTAAGTTACTACTTTTCAAGTAATAAGTACCACCACTTGCTTTATTGTAATCTTCCCAATTCCATCCGCCTGTATATGCTGCATCAGTTGAATTTAAATATCCATCTGGCTCATCTTTTCTTAAAATTGTATTGTTTGTCCATTCCCAAACATTTCCTGACATATCCCAAACTACTTGGCCGTTTGTTAAGGTTAGTGTTCTTCTTTGATTTCCTGAGGATTGACCAGTTAAATAATAACCATTACTATTATTTGTATCTCCTGCTTGTGCTGCATTTGGAACACTATCATTGTGTCCAGAATAAATGTTACCATCTCCTACTACTCCTCCTGACCAATTGCTAGTAACCATTTCTATGTTTCTTGCAAGAGTCATCCATTCGTTGTTTGTGATTAAATGACCACCTGAGGCAACACAAGCTTGTTTTGCTGCACATTGGTTTATAGCTACTAAAGGAGATCCTGTTGCAGTGGACGCTACTGTTGCGGTTTGTGCACTATAATTTTCACTTCCAGTTGTACATGCAGGTGTAGTAATTACTGAACCTGTTGCTAGTTTCATTTCATATTTTGCTACACAAAATCCTTTCTTGCTAGCATATGTTCCTGATTCAGTTCCATAAATTACATTTCCTGGGACTGGAACATATCCTGTTGGACAGTCTCCTGTTGCAGGATCTGTATTTACGTTGGTTGTGGCTTTTGTAATTATATTACCATCTGATAAATATAATTTTATTGTTGGGCTAGTGTTTATTATTCCAAGATTTAAATCTTGAGCCTGACCTTGAGTATAAATTATGTTTGCATCGAAAATAATATTATTATCATATGGACTTAATGAATATTTGGTTATTGTCATCGGGTTTGTAAAACCTGAAGCTGTACCATATGTTCCTGTATATTTTCCATTCGCTCCTGCACTTAAAGTAAATAATTCTGATAAAGTGCCAGGAATTACATATGTTCCTGAATAAATACCACTTGTATAATAACCTGTTTTTGTAGAAATTGCTTTAAGAACGAGGTTTGAT
>JBAWVI010000110.1:0-1596 GCA_037147375.1 archaeon
TGGTCCATATTTATCAACATCAACTATATTTTATGAGATTGGTTCTGATAAAGATGCTTGGAATGATAAAGTACCAAGTGAATTTATGCTAACTTCTTTATTTAATATTATTTCTATTTATGATAAAGATAGGATTAAGAAAGAAAAGGGATGGGTTGAAGCTGTTGGAATTGGTGGATCCCATTATTGTACTAAATTTAATAAGAAGACATTTGATGAAAAGTATATTTATTCCTTTGGACATATAGTTGCATCTTATGGTCTTGATGAGATAAAACAAAGACCAGAATTAATAGAACAAGCAAAAGAAAAAAGTAATGCGTCTATTGTAATTAAAGAGGAAGAATTATAATATAATTAATGATTTCATTTCTTTGGTTTAAGATTAGAATACTTTTCAATTAATCTATCACTTATTCTTTTTTCAAGAGCATAAATTGAACCTAAATCAAGTTTCTTATTATATATTTCTTTATCATTAAGAATTTCTTCAATAACCTTTGAAACATCCGTTCCTTTCTTTAATGTTTTTTCATAAATCATTTCAATAAGCTTATCTAAAGTTATATAAAATAAAATTGGAGTTGAACCTTTTCTTTCAAGTGCATTAACACCAAGTTTTAATAACTTATAATCATCTAGATTTATTTTACTTATAGATATTGTTAATGTTTCATATATTGGAATATTTTGCTTAGTTAACAAATCCGAATCTAAGAAAAAATAATTAAATATGTTTTCTATATCTTTATTAGTTGTATTAAGTAGATTGCTACCATCTTTAAACTGGACAGCAATAGATATAAGTGATTTACTTTGCTCATAGAAGCTTATTTTATTTATTGGGATGTTATATAAATAATGAGTTAAAAATGCCTCATATAACACTTTTGTTTTATTAATTGAATTGTATTTCTTAACAAACTTAAGATAATTATCATAATCATCAGGATCTAGATCCTTATTTTTTGTTTCCTCTTTATGTTTTGAAGAAAAGAAATGAAGTGAATAAATATCTTCAATTTTTCTTGATCTTAAAAACTGTGCTAATGAATAGATTGGGTATGTACAAAGATTTAAAGAAACACCTTTAGATTTTGCTTCTTGCACAATAACTTGTCCAGAATAAAGAATTGGAGATGAATTAAGTAAGGTTATATCTTTATATTCATATATTGAAGATAATATTTTTTTAATTGAAGAACTACCTCTAAGTGAGGATACAACAATATCTATTTCAGTAGACTTTAAAAATTTAATAAATGAATCGTCTCCGTAAAATAGGTTTTGATTATCAGATATTTCTTTTGCTTGTATTAAATCAAAATCATCTTTTTTATCAACATATATACATTTTGGATTAATTTCTTTAATTTGTTTTAAAAATAAATCAAGATTATCTTCTGATCCATCATAAGTAATTCCAACAATATTATACTTATTATTATATTTTTTAAAGAAATCAATAATACTTATTGATAACTCTGAATTAGACCCAAGTATAACTATGTTCTTTTTCATAGATATAATAAAAGTAGATTAAGCTTTAAAAGGTATTGTAAACCACAGAGAATGAGAAAAAAAATAAAAAAAAGA
>JBAWVI010000111.1:0-1550 GCA_037147375.1 archaeon
CTGGAAATAATTTTAAGGTTATCTCAAGTATTTCTTTTGCGGATGCTGGATATCCATAAGTTAGCTTACTATCTGTTACTCCCATTAAGCAAATTCCAGATATCTTGTTGTTTTGGTATGCAACTCCTGGAAGAAGACCTGCTATTCCTGAAATAAGTGTATCTTTATTATCTTTATCAAAATAAACATTTGTAATTTTCTTTTTCTCAAAATTTGCTTTTGTTTTTTCATCAGAAGTTACGCAAGCAACCTTAGGTTTTGCTTTCATTCTTTGATCTCCGATATTAAGTCCTGCAAATGTATATATTTCTTTTACTCCAATCTTTTTTGCAAAAGAGGATATGCTTTCAGAAAACTCATAATGATCTTGTGAGTTTGGAACGTTTCCTAAAGCTGGTTGAACTGGGCCCACTAAGAATAAATAATCTCTTGTCTTACTTGAATATATATATAATTCATCATGAATAATTTCAAGAATAGAATTTTTTGCATGAACTGCTGGTGGAAAAGAATCAGAATAAACCTTAGCAAAAAGAATTGGTTTAGGTTTAAGTTCACTAACTAGATAATCAACAGCAATCTTTCCAACAAGACCTATACCTGGAAGCCCAGCTATAAGAACAGGATTTCTTAATGTCTTTTTTAAAATAATATCTATCTTTGTACTCATATTCATCTATTCCTTTAATCAGAATCGTTTTTAATTATTTCAACTTCTTCTCCTTTTAGAGATTTAGTTATGTCTTTTGAGATTAAATCAAAATCCTTTGATGCAATCTTATAATCCTTTGCAACAACAGTAATTGAATATCTTCCTGGACCTACATAATTAAATTTAGAATTTGGATAATCCTTTTGGAGTTTAAGTAAAGCCTTTCTAATTATTTCAATTCCGTTTGCTTCAGTTGATGAAACTTTAATCATTCCTGTAATTATTTTATCTTTAACAGTTATATTTTTTGATAACAAATCAAATAAGGTTTGTCTATATGCATCTTCAATTTCTGGATAATAATCTTTACCATATTTTAATAAGTTTATGAAACCCTTGTAAAGACTAGGTTCTTTTTCAAGAATTGGATCTCCGATTTTTTCCCAAACGCTTTCGCTAGTAAGTCCAAGTTCCTTTGCAATAACTTCCATTAAGCTTTGTGCTCTTAAGAATAATCTATAATCAGATATTTTTCTTTTTTCATCAGCTGGTGTTACTCTACTAAAAGAAAGATCAATATGACTTTTTTCTTCATCAATCTTTAGAACCTTTGCTGCTTTTATTTGTCCAATCTTAACGTGATTATGAATATTTTTTATCCAAGTTGAAGATACTTGAGAGATATGAATAAATCCTTCAATATTATCAAATTCTAGGATGTTTGCAAAAACTCCGAAATCAGTTATTTTAGTAATCTTACATACTACTACATCATTTAATTTAGGGTATTCCATGTTAATTTCACAATTTATAGTTTATATTTATATATATTATATAGACAGAACCTTTTTTATTTAATCTTATTCTTTAAAAAAGCAGAAAGGTGTTGGTTCTTTGT
>JBAWVI010000112.1:0-1539 GCA_037147375.1 archaeon
CACTACCACTTACTTCAATTTTATAACCAATCACTTCTGGAGTATAAGTTAATTTACTTAATATAGTTGTTGCAAAGAATTGAGAAAATCTTCTTTCAAAGAAATAACTTTGTGCAACATTATCCACAAATGAATCCCAATTTTTATCCATGTCTGCTCTTCTTAAAATAATTGTATTATCTTTTGAATTTCTATATTCTTCCCAATTTGCTCTAAGTGAAATAACAAATAAATTAAATGCATCAGCTCTAGCAAGGTCTGCAATTGTAATAATATCAGAGTTAGATGATTGATCTTCAATCATTGAAAGATATGTGTCTTCAGTTTTAACCATATTAAATATCAAGATTAGAGATATAGATATAAGTAACAAAGAAACAAGTGCTGTAAATAAACTAAAACCTTTATTATTTGAATTAAACATATTATATCTAACTATATATTATAAATTAGATTTATATAGCTATTGTATTTTAGAAAAATAGAAGAAAAAAGGAAATTTATAATTTATGAATAATTACAAATTTCATTTTTGTTTACAAGGCATGCAATTGCTTCTTGTTTTTTAGTTGCATCAAGAGTATCTTTTGGTAAGATAACTTCTCTTAAACTATATGTTTGATGAACTGCAAAATATTCCTCAATAGTTGTATAAAAACTTGTTTGATTATTGTTTGTCCATCCTCCATCCATAACAACATGTTTCTTGCCATCAAAATCTCCAACATATAAAACTACATGTGAATATTGGTCTGCAGTAAGGCCATGTGCTTGATTTGCTCCATCAATATATACTCCTAATATTGATCCTGGAATTAAGTTATTATAGTTCAATGAACTTAAACTATAAGTTCCTAAGCTTTGGTTGTTTGCAGCTGCAGTCCATGCATTTGGAGCTGGATTCCAATTATCAGGGTAATTAAACATATCAGTTCCTACTTCCCTTGCAAATTGTAAGCATTGCCCTTGATATTTTGTTGTTCCAATGTATTTTGAGATTATATAATTATCTGTAGTTTGAGATCTAACTGGAAGAAGACCAGAAAAGTTCCTTGTGCTTGTTCCAGGTGTTGTTGGTGTTGTTCCTGGTGTTATTGGTGTTGTACCTGGAGTTGTTGATGAACCAGAATTAATTAAGCTTGGTGCTCCTGGAATTACACAAGAATCGATTCTTGCATCATCTGGTATATATCCACCAGTGAACTTTTCAACATTAATTATATACATTGCTCTCTTGTTTGCTTCTGATTGTCCTGCATCTTCTGTAGGGGCAACAAAATCAGGATTCTCTCCAAGAGTAATCATATACAAAATGTTCTTATTGAAAGGAATATTCTTTCCAATAGCAACTGAGTTAGAAAGTCCAGTAGTTCCACCTTCACTTAATGCATAGTCTCCCATCATGTTACCAACGACTGTACACACAACTCCTTTAACAAGTCCAGCACCTAAGTTAGCTAATTTTCTTCCAGCACCTGGTTTTACTTTTAATGCAACCTTCTCTCCAATATCAAATCCACCAACTCTTATTGTTGAAAT
>JBAWVI010000113.1:0-1514 GCA_037147375.1 archaeon
CATTATACGTTAACCAAGAAGATAGAGATGCTTTATCATATAAATTAACTCCTCTCTATCCAAAAGACTATGATATTATTTTCATTAAAGTTAAAGAAAGCGCAGTAACAACAGATAAGTTTAGAACACTTGACAAAGACAATTATTCATCAGTATGTTTCATTGGACTTGTAAGAGACTTACCAATTGTGGGTTTATCTCAAACTTCATTTATACCAAAAGAAGAAGTACAAGAATTCCAAAACAATGGGGGAAGACTTACTGTTCAATTATCATTTGAGGAAGAAGGATACTTTAAGTTATGCTTTAAAAGACCTCTTGATGAATTAAGACCTGATGAAGTAAGTGTATATGATAAGTTCAAAGAACTATTTAGTTTAATGGCTTACACTGAAGATGGAAAGAAAACATATTTACAAAGAAAAGTTTACATTGGAGTAGATACACGTGTTGGTTCAGGAGTACTTGATGGTGGTAGACCACTTGCTGATCAAAATAAACCAACAGGAACAACTCCTGATGCAAATACAACACCAGGATCACAAACATTAACAACTTGTTCAGATCCACTTGGTAGTTCATCAAGCACATCATATACTGGGCCTGCAGCATTCAAGAAATATGGGTTCAATAGAATACTTCTTGATTGGGGTAGTTCAGTAACTTACAAGACATGTGATATGGGTAACTATTATTGTGATCAAGAACAATTATATAAATCTATATCTATTAAACAAAATAAAATTAAGAATAATGATTATATACAACTTGGGAACATAAAGTTTGCAAAAGATGCAACTGGTGCTCCAGAAAAATTAACTACAATTGATGGTTATAAGCAATTTAAGATTGATACAAATGCTCAAGCAACTTCACTTGCAACTGAAACAGAACTTGATAAATACATAAGTGCATCTAACACAATCTTAGGAGCAGTTCCTGAAGGAATTAAGGAAATAACAGTAATGTCTGTTACATCTAATAATTCCACAATAACTGCTGCTGAGTTTACAACATTTGCACAAACAATTGTTCCAAATAGTAAAGTTATTGGAAACAAGATTTATTTCAATGCAGCAACATATGTTCCAATTGTGAATGTATCAACTCCAGCTTCTAAAATTAAAGCTAAATTCCCTTCAATGGATGATGCAAAGTTTAATTCATATTTGCAAGAATTCTATGTGAATATGGATGTATATTATGGTGTTGGATTAAATAACTTTGTTGCAAATTTAATGAAGTATGGTAACTTAACATCAACAGAAAATAAAGCAATGATGTTAACAAAAACATTATACAATAACTATGATATGATTTTATCAACAAGTAGTAATTTAACAAATATTGTTTCACCAGGAGCATATTATATTAAAGCAACATCTGCTAATGATAAGATAACAATTGAGTTTTCTTCAAATATAATTGCACTTAATGAATTTACAGGTACAGGATATTCTGAAAACCCAATATTCTATAAGCCAATTAATCCAACTTATAATAAATTTGCAGAT
>JBAWVI010000114.1:0-1507 GCA_037147375.1 archaeon
TATAGGGGGTTAAGACATGGGGATTTACCAAATTCCTTAAAGTCGAAACCTTAAATAAGGAATGGCTTTATTTAATTTTTTTGTCAATATCTTAAATAAGGATTATCTTTGTTTAACTTTTCTTTATAAGATGAAGAATTTTAAATCGGGCCAATACATTAGCCAGGGTTATTATAAAAGTTTTCAGCCCACAACAATTAATCGGCAGTGGGTAGTTGAGAATATGGAGGTTATACAACTGCTTAGCCAGGCAGATAGAGAACTTGGACGGCTTGACATGTATTCCAACTATATCCCTAATATTGATCTGTTTATAAGGATGCATGTTCTGAAAGAAGCAACTCAGAGCAGTAAGATTGAAGGTACTCAGACCAATATAGAAGAAGCGTTATTAGACAAAGAAAGTATTCCAATTGATAAACGAGACGATTGGGAAGAAGTTCAGAATTACATAATGGCGATGGAGTCTGCAGTTATAGAATTGCAGAAATTACCTTTCTCATCGAGATTGATTCGTAATACCCATAAGATACTTTTACAGGGAGTGCGTGGACAAAAAAGACAACCTGGGGAGTTTCGGGTTTCTCAGAATTGGATAGGGGGATCATCTATATCGGACGCTAAGTTTATTCCTCCCGTTCACACAAGTGTTCAAGAGTTAATGAGCGATATTGAAAAATTTCTGCATAATGAAGGCATATTTTTCCCAGAATTGTTAAAGATTGCCTTAGTTCATTATCAATTTGAAACAATTCACCCGTTCCTTGATGGCAATGGTAGGGTTGGTCGATTAATGATACCTCTATATCTCGTGTATAAAGGGATACTAAAGAAACCGATCCTTTATCTATCCGCTTTTCTTGAATCTCATAGAACACTTTATTATGATAATCTAATGGGAGTAAGAGAAACCGGTGATATATCCCAATGGTTTAAGTTTTTCCTGGTTGGTATAATTGAGACTGCCAAGAAGGGAATTTTGTTGTTTGATAATATCTTACAGCTACAAAAACAAACCGACACCAAAATTCAATCTCTGGGAAGCAGGGCTGCTAATGCTCAAAAAATAACCAATTCTCTATATCAACGGCCGATAATTGATGCAGATCAGGTTCAAAAGGTCACAGGCTTGTCATCCCCGTCTTCTTATAAACTTATAATGGAACTAGAGAGGGTCGACCTTTTAAAAGAGATTACTGGAGGACAACGCGGGCGAAAGTACCTATTCCAGGATTATTATAAGTTATTTATTTAAAACAGTGGAAGGATATTGGTTTGATTCTGGGGGTACCTGAATATTCCACAAGATTGACCAACTAAAAAGTCAAACTACTTATCGACCGATTTAACCTGGCCAGCCCTTATAGACTTGCAACTTCATAATGATTTATAAATCTTGGGATTTCGTTCGATCGAACTGATCGGGGGATAAATTCCTTGTTCGAAGAGAGGAAAGTTGCAACCACTCAAACCCTTACCAATAAAAGAAAAAGCCGGCATTTCTGCC